>CADCQE010000105.1 GCA_902803505.1 uncultured Lachnospiraceae bacterium
AGGCGTCCTGCGACAGTGGACTTCGGAGGGGTGGCAGCGTGGCCTCCTTCTCCGGAGGCAATGCTCACCGAGAAATTCGCGACACCCTTCTCCGCCACAGCAATCATTGCTGCTTCCCCGCGGATGCCGGGCAGCCCCTCAGGGATGACCGCTCCTCCCTCATCCAGGACAAAGTCAGGCCGTACGCCTCTTTCCTTTAAAAAGCTCACAATCTCTGCGCAGCAGGGGCCTTCAATCTCTTCCTCAGCTCCGAAGGAGAGGTAGAGATCCCGGCGAGGGACGTATCCATCTGCCAGGCAGTATTCTGCTGCTTCCATAATCGCGCACAGGGAGGCTTTTGTATCCAGCGTTCCCCTCCCGTACACCCGGCCGTCCTCAATCACTGCTGCAAAAGGGTCATGCCTCCAACCTTCCGCATCAGCACTGACCACATCCATGTGTGCCATCAGCACTGAGGGCTTTTCAGCGGACATCCCCGGTATGCGGATCAGCAGGCCGCCATTCCCGATCAGGAAGTGCTCTCCCGCCCGGAACACATGGGGATACCGCTCCTTCAGCAGAGCCCGGAAGCGAAGCAGCTCCCCCTCCAGTTCTTCATTTCCCTCTTCACTGGAGACCGTCCTGATTCGTATCATCGATGTAAAGTTGTCGAGCACCTTCTTCTTCCGAAGCTTCATAGGCATCTCCTCAAATCCATCTCATACAGAGTACACTTTACTTTTTTTGCTGATAACAGTCAAGACCTTTGCCCCAAAAGTGAGGGAGCGGGACAGAAGGGACGTTACTATTGGCGGCCCAGCCTCTCACTCCTTTACAGTCATCCTTTAATATGTTAGAATTTTACGGCATAACTACTAATGTAAAAGATATTTCGAGGAGACTTATTCTATATGGAACCATATCTGATCTACACGGACTCTGCCGCAGATCTGCCGCAGAGCGCATATAAAGAGTATGACATCCGGATTATTCCCATGGATTATATGCTGAACGGTGAATCTGTGACCTTCTACACGGAGCGCCCCGACCACGATGAGCACTGTGACCGGCTCTATGAGCAGCTGCGCCGAGGCGCGGAGGTTCATACATCTCAGATCACGCCTTTCCGCTATCTGACGAACTGGACACCTGTCCTGAAGGAGGGACACGATATTCTTTATATCTCCTTCTCTTCAGGTATGTCTGCCACATATGAGAATGCCCTGAGCGCCATCCATCAGTTAAAAGAGGACTTCCCGGAGCGCAGCATTCTCGCTGTAGACTCTCTCGCCGCGACAGGAGGGCAGGGACTGCTCACCTACACTGCGGCCCTCAACAGGGCTAAGGGCATGAGCATTCAGGAGAATGCGGACTGGCTCAATGCCCACACCAAGTATCTCTGTCACCGCTTCACAGTGGGTGACCTGGATTTCCTGCACCGGGGAGGCAGAGTCTCCGCTGCCACGGCTCTGGTCGGAGGCATGCTGAATATTAAGCCTCTCATGATCATTGATGACGAGGGCAAGCTTCAGGTAGTGTCAAAGGCCAGGGGGCAGAACGCCGCGCTGAAGAATCTGGTGCGCAGCACGAAAAATGAGCTGGGCGTCGACGATGTGCCGGATATCATCTACATCGCTCATTCCTCTCTCTATGACAAATGTGAAGACCTGAAGAATATGCTCCGCATGGTTGTCGGCGAGAAGACAGTTATTGAAAGTGTGTGCGAGACACCCATCATCGGGGTTCATACGGGACCGGAGTTCTTTGCCGTATTAACCTGGGGAAAGCATCGCAAAGAGAGCTGAGATACAAGAAATAACGCAAGAGAAGATACAGGGATGGAAGAAAGATGAGAAGACAGATTGCAGGTGCAGCCGCTCTCCTTACAGCAATTGCTCTTGCAGGCTGCGGGAGCTCCTCTGATTCCGGCAGAACGCAGGAAAGTACTGTTTCTGAGGCTGCCGCCAGCTCCGAAGCCAAGAGCGACGATATCATCATACCCACAGACTCGGGGGAGCTTGTGGATGAGGAAGCGACGCCTGAGCATCTCAGTGAGTTTGTGGAACTCGGCGAATACAAAGGCCTCTCCATAGAGGCGGATCCGGCTGACGGGATCAAAGAGAACCTCGTTGTCAGCCTCGATTACAAGACCTCCATCGACGGGAAGGAAGTGGAAGGTGTTGCAGCGGAAGGACTTGAGGTCACGGTCGGGCAGGAGGAAGTGATCAAGGGGTTTGACGAGAAGCTGGTCGGTCATAAGCCCGGCGACGAATTCTCTTTTGTTCTTGCAATTCCCGAAGATTACCCGGACGATTCCATCAGCGGCAAGGACGTCACTTACGATGTGAGCATTCTGAATGTCTATCATATGTCTCCCGACATTGCCAGTGCTTTCTTTATGGATTCCTGCAAGGTAAAAAAGTATCCGCGCTCCCTCTTTGACACCTGGTCGCGGATCTATCTCAACGATTACGCGGGCTATTCCGGAAGCGGCTCCGACGCCCCCGATAAAGAAGAGGTGCTCAGCTCCATGGGCCTAAGCGAGGAAATGTTCGAGGACATGATCAAGGGCATTGTGAAGGAAGTCCTTGTCACCGATTCCGTCTTTCAGGCGGAAGGGGTCGACAGAGACTCTGAAGAGTATCAGGAGCTCATGAACGCGTATCTCGAAAAAAGCGGATACAGTTCCGTAGAAGAAGCGGTATCCAAGGGAATGCCTGAAGACTATATCAGGAACAACGCGGATGCAGCAATGCTGAAAAAAATCCTTATCAAGTACGAAGCGAAGTGACGAGAAAGTAGGTCCAGGTTCCGGAGAGCGCATGCCGCTCTCCTTCTTTTTGGCAGCGGCTTCCGCTTAAAGTCAGGAGCTCTGCAGTCTGGCCCCTCTCCTCCATCTGGTGCATAGCTTCCGCAGCCGTCTCAAGTGTCCGTGTAATCACTGCAATCCTCACTCCCGGATTTCTTGAGATGCCGATCTGGATCAGATCCTTCGTATTCTCCTTCGCTCCGCGGAGGATGAGGACATCCGCGGGTTCCACATGGGACAGGGCCGCAGGGGCCGTACCTTTGATCACCCTCACATTACGCGTACCGAAACGCCGGCAGTTCTCGAGTGTCTTATTCATGAAGGCCTCATCCTCTTCTACTGCATAAACAATTCCGGAGACAGAGGCACAGGCCGCTTCCACCACAGTATCACCGCAGGCCGAGCCGATCACATAGACCACTTCCTTCTCGCGGATACCGAGTTTTGAGAGCATCACTGCCCGAAGCTCAGAGGGCAGTGCGCTGGAAGAAGCGCGGAATTCTTCCTCCCGGATTCCGAAGCTGTAATGAGGCGCTGCACTTCCCCTTACCAGAAGGATGACAGCGTGCTCCAGGATCTCCCGCTCAGACAGCTCACGGATATTCGCAGTGCTCATCTTCTCTGTTGCTTCGCCCGGATGCTCCAGGACACAGGCAACCGTCTTTCCCAATCCGGCAACTGTGAGACCTCTCATCACGGGACGAATATCCGAAGACGTCAGGACGAGTACCTTCTCATGGAGCCTGCAGATCTGGGCGAGGTTGGCCTGACCGCGCCTGAGGTCAACAAGAGGCGCGCCGGCGCAGCTCATGCCTGTTCTGGAAGCCACATAGGAGGCGATGGAGATCCCCGGAAAGATCACCGGTTTGAGGTCCCTTAGGGACGGCCAGAGCTCATCCAGCTCTCCGCTGCTTCCGGGATCCCCCTGTGTCAGAACAGCAATCCTTTCCTCTCTGGCTTCAAGGATCTCCCTTCTCATCTCCTCACCCCTGAGTGCCTGATACAGCCGGCCGCCATTGGCTGCCGCATATTCCCGGGCATAATCCAGGGCAGCCCCCGAACCGATATAGAGCTGAGCAAGCTTAAGGGCTGCAGATTCCTGCCTGGTCACAAGCCGTTTGCCGCCCAGTCCAAGCCCGATTACCCAGATCTGTTTTCCCGACTGCTTCACTGCACTCATCCCTCATCACTCCTTCATAATATATGACAAAAAACTACGAAACAGTTACGATTCACGGCCCCTCCCGCTGCAGACCACAGACTCCATTTGTCTTTACGGTCCCGTTGTGCTATGCTGTCCTTACCGCAGCAGCGGACGGATCTGTCTGCCGCGCGAAAGAATGCTTTCTCTCAATAGACACTTTCCTCAGGCAAGTCTCTGGGGAAATCAGAAAAGTCAGCGCAACGAAGATTGATCGACAGGAGTTCATTATGTACTGTACAAAATGTGGAAAACATATTCCGGACGATTCCAGAACCTGTCCGGAGTGCGGATGCGACCTGTCCTATGAGAGCAACATACTTAGAAATGAACTCTCACCGAGGAAGGAACAGAAGAAAACGTCTTCCTCCCATCTGGGAGGCATCCTTACTGCCTGCGCGGCAGCCCTGGTCGCAGCCGAGTGCGTGTATCTCCTCGGCTTTGCTCCTGTGCGCATTGCCCCAAGTACCAGCTTTGTGAGTGCCGGCACAGAGACTTCGCAGGGGGTCATCGAGCTGATTCCGACAGTGGACACATCCGCGCCGACAGCATCCGCTTCGTCCGAAGCGGTCTTCACCGAGCCCACGCCCACGCCGACCGTAACCCCGATCGCCTCCGGCCAGACAGAAACCAGCCCCGCGGTCTCTCCCGAAGAAGCGTCGCCCCTGCCCGCTGCAGAAGCAGACGATCAGAGAGAGACGGTACCAGCAGAAGAGCCTGTGCCCGAGCCCACAGAAGAGCCAGTGCCGGAGCCCACGGAAGAGCCCGCTCCGGAGCCGACCCAGACATCCCCCGTAACGAGCAGTTCCCAGTTGATCCCGAGCAGCTCCTCCGAACCGATCTCTACCTCAGACCTGGAAGGCATGAGCGCCGCGGAGATCCGCATCGCCCGCAACGAAATCTATGCCCGTCACGGCCTGATCTTCCAATCCGAGGACCTGCAGGAATATTTCAATGCCCAGGACTGGTATGAGGGAACCGTAAGTGATGCAGATTCCATCTCTTTGAGCGAGCTTGAGGTTGACAATATCGAAAAGATCGTAAACTACGAGGAGGAGATGGATCTCAGCGAGAATTGACTTCATTCCACAGCTGTTCAATCACGGCATCTCCGGGAAGGTCGGCGCGCACACGCTCCAAAAAAGCGATGGCGCCGGCTTTGTCGTTATTGGCCAGATAGATGCTCACCTGTCCCCGGGCAAATTCTTCATAGTCTGCCGTGGCTGTCGCCAGCAGTGTCTTAAGGTCTGCATCCTGCTCCTGATAGCGAAGCGCATTCTTACTGAGTTCAATCGCCTGCTTATAATATCCCTGTGAGATATAATCCGTCACGAGCGGCACTGTCTTCGCTTTCAGCCGGACTGCGAAGTTCTGCTTGAGAACTTTCAGTGCCTCCGTAAGAGACAGATCACCCGGAAGAGCCAGAAGCGCATCCTCGATCGATGCCACCGCACTGTGATACTCACTTTCTGTCTCGGGAACACCTATGGAAGTGAGCACGGAGCTTCTGTATGCTTCCTCCAGCTCGGCAGCTTTGCGGACTGCACTCTCATAGCGGCTGTCCTCTTTCGCTACGAGCCGATAGGCGAGGAGCGCGCTTCGAAGGTCTCCGCTTTCTTCACTCTTTCTTGCAAGGTTCCACGCCTCTTCCGATTTGTAGAGATTCTGCAGGCTCTTACCGGCGCGGGCCGCATTATTCAGAGGTGCCTCGAATTCAGCAAGCGTCTGGATCCTCATCGTCGCATCCTGATAGGATACGGTCCCCTCCTCATACGCTTTTACAACTGCCTTTGCTCCTCTTGGTACAAAGCATCGGAGCAAGAAGGATTCAAAGGTATTCCCTGAGACAGATTCCCGGAAGAGAGCCTCCGCCGCTTCTTTCTCTCCATTTACCGCATATTGGTAACATCTCCGCGCCGGACAGTACCAGACAAAAAAGCCAAAGGCAATAAGCAGGAGGATCAGAATCACGGATCCGGCAATCCTTCCGGCACCGCCGCTGCTCTCTTCTTTTTCCTTAAGCTTCTGCTTTCTTCGATAGGCCGATAAGCGGTCCAGATACAGCGCCTCATCCCGTATATCCGGGCAAGGAGCAGCACAGCGGTAGCAGAATTCCGCGTCATTTCTCAGCTTTGTCCCGCATTCCTCGCAGTATTTCACAAGCTGTCACCTCGCATTATCTTCATACAAAAAGGGGTTGTCCCATATACTAGCAGACTCCCCCTCATAATACAACCCAAGGAAAGCAACTCCGTAAGAGATTGCTCTAATCATAGAATCGTTTCATTCTCTCTGCAGATGATCAGGGGTGAAGCTCATGGGAAGCAATTCCTTAAGAGCCATCGTCCGCAGCTCACCCTCCGCATTCGCCAGAATGACCTGGAAGGTCTCCGGATCACAAAACTCTGCCATTACCTGCCGGCACACGCCGCAGGGAGGACAGAAGCTCTCAATCCTTCGTTTAAAGCCGCCGACGACGGCAATGGCCGTAAACTCCGTAAAGCCTTCACTCACCGCTTTAAAGATTGCCGTCCTCTCTGCGCAGTTAGTGGCCGGATAAGAAGCATTCTCGATATTGCACCCGGTAAAAATCTCGCCGTTTTTGCAAAGCAGGGCCGCTCCCACAGAGAAGCCGGAATAAGGAACATAAGAGCGCCGGAGCATCTCCTCTGCTCTCGCTGCAAGCTCTCTCTTCTTTCCTTCATCCAAAGTCATAACACACTCCTTTATAAGCCAGGAACGTTTTACAGCTCCAGAGCCAGTTCCATCATCTTGCGGAAACTGTTCTGCCTCGCTTCGGAATCCAGTTCCTTGCCTGTCAGGATCTCATCGGAGATCGTAAAGATTCCCAGGGCCTTCTTTCCCATGAGGGCGGCTTCCATATAGAGCGCTGCAGTCTCCATCTCCAGGCACAGAACTCCAAGCTTGCTCCATCTCTCAAAATACATCGGGGATGCGTTATAGAACTGGTCTTCGGAGAGCACATTTCCGACGACGACTCTTGTCCCCTGCTGCTTCGCGATCTCCGCTGCTTTCGAGAGCAGTTCCCAGCTGGCGATGGGCGCAAATGTTCCGCCGAGGAGTTCGAACTGATGACTCCATGCGGAGTTCGTGCAGGCTCCCTGCGCGATCACAATATCCATGATCTTGCAGGATTCGGAGATGGATCCGGCGGAACCGATGCGGATGATATTCTCAACGCCGTAGAAAGCATAGAGCTCATGGCAGTAAATTCCAATAGAAGGCATGCCCATGCCGCTGCCCATGACAGAGATCCTCTTGCCTTTGTAGTTGCCGGTGTAACCGTACATATTGCGGACACTTGTGACAAGCTTGGCATCCTCGAGGTAATTTTCCGCAATGAACTTTGCCCGCAGCGGATCGCCCGGCATTAAGACAGTCTCAGCGAAATCTCCTGCTTTTGCACTGATATGGGGTGTAGGGATTGCCATAGTTTTTTCCTCCTTTTCTGTATGATTGTTTTCTTTCTTTTATTGAGCTGCTTCCGATTTATCCGATTTGATCAAAGTGCGGATTGCCTCCACGGCCGCACGAATCGGCATCTCCGTGTCGTGAACAACCGGGTTATCAAGGCCCATCGCTTCCCGCTCCTGATTCGCAACAACAAGGAAGAGGGATCCCGCGCGCACGCGGAGAAAGCTCGACACGATGAACAATGCCGCGGACTCCATCTCTGAGGCCAGGCAGCCCATCTTGAGCCAGGCCTGCCACTTGTTCTCCAGCTCATAGCTGACCGGCATGAGCTGCGGGGAGTGCTGCCCATAGAAGGAATCTTTGCACTCCACAACCCCGACGTGATAGGCGGCGCCGATCTTGCGGGCTCCTTCAATCATCGCAGAGAGCACATCATAATTGGGAACCGCCGGGTATTCAATCGGCGCATATTCTTTGCTGGTTCCTTCCATGCGGACCGCGCCGCTTGCAATCACGATATCCCCGCTCATCACTTCCTTCTGCATGCCGCCGCACGTGCCCACGCGGAGAAATGTGTCGGCTCCGCAGTTCACAAGCTCCTGTACGGCAATGGATGCAGAGGGACCTCCGATCCCGGTAGACGTCACGGACACTTTTACCCCGTCAAGATATCCGGTATAAGTGACGAATTCGCGGCTGTCCGCCACCAGGACAGGATTCTCAAAATGCTTTGCGATCTTTGAGCAGCGCTTCGGATCTCCGGGCAGGATGACATATCTTCCGACTTCTCCGGGACCCACCTGGATATGATACTGTTTGTTAGGATCTTCCGAATAATTCATATTCCTTCCTCCTTAGATTTTGAACAGTGTTCCGAGAATATTGCGTCCCAGGGAAGCTCCGAGATTGCCCCCGACCGTTTTTCCGAGGCTTCCGAAGTTTCCGCCAACTGCTTTTCCTGCCTCGCGGCCCACAGTACCGATCACGGTAGAAGCGACGCTCTTCGCAGCCCGCTTCCTGGCCTTCGCCTCGCGCTCGGCCTCCTTAAGAGCGGCCTTCTTGGCAGCATCCGCTTCCTTCTCCGCCTGTTTGAGTGCTGCCGCTTCCGCCTTCGCCGCTTCTTCTTCGGCTCTCATCTTCTCTGCCTGCTCCGCAAGCTCAAGGTCGCGTCTGGCGAGGAATTCATAAGCGGAATCCGGATCATGGGCCTCGTAATACTTGCTGTAGAGGAGGCTGCCCTTGATCAGGCGGTCCCTCTCCTCCTCTGTAATTGCCCCGAAGCGGCTCTTCGGGGGGAGAATATATGCCTTATCGCACATGGTCGGAATGCCGTCTTCTCCGAGGAAGGAGACGACCGCCTCACCGGTTCCGAGATTCTGGATCGTCTCCACCGTATTGAAGGCAGGGTTCGCACGGAAAGAATCCGCCGCTGCCTTCACGGCCCTCTGATCGGCAGGAGTATAGGCATGCAGGCCGTGCTGTATCTTATTCCCAAGCTGAGCCAGAACCCCGTCCGGAATGTCCTTTGGATTCTGTGTGCAGAAATA
The DNA here is from genome assembly GCA_902803505.1 of uncultured Lachnospiraceae bacterium. GTDB lineage: Bacteria > Bacillota > Clostridia > Lachnospirales > Lachnospiraceae > Chordicoccus. The sequence continues at coordinate 8,972 of CADCQE010000105.1, forward strand.
CACGCCGACCCCCTTCGAGCGGACCAGCTTCACGACCTGCTCGATCTTATCCAGCAGTGTCTTGGAGGTTCCTTTGAAGAGCAGGTGGGCCTCATCGAAGAAGAAGACCATCTTCGGCTTATCCAGATCTCCCACCTCCGGAAGCCTGTCGAAGAGCTCAGACAGCAGCCACAGAAGGAAGGTGGAGTACATCGTCCCGTCGTTGATCAGGCTCTCGGAATCCAGGATGCTGATCATTCCCTTTCCGCCCTCTCCAAGTGTGAGGAAGTCCGAAATATTGAGAGCCGGCTCGAAGAAGAACTGGTCCGCTCCTGCTGTCTCAAGCGCAACGAGCGCCCGGACGATCGCGCCGATCGTGGCCGGAGCCATCTTGCCGTATTCCTGGGCCAATGCGGCATTGTTCGCCTGGACGAAATTCAGCATAGACTTCAGATCTTTCGTGTCCACCAAGAGCAGGTCGCTGTCATCGGCGATCTTGAATACAATCGACAACACGCCGCTCTGGAGTTCATTGAGTCCGAGGATGCGCGAGAGAAGGACCGGTCCCATCTCCGAGATTGTCGTGCGCAGCTGAATTCCCTTCTCGCCGTAGATATCCCACAAAGTGACCGGATATCCCTGATAGGAATAGCCGTTCTCAGCGAGGCCGAACTTCGTGATCCGCTGCTGCATGTCCTCACTGTCTGCGCCGGGTGCGAAGATGCTTGCGATATCGCCTTTCACATCCGCCATGAAGACCGGCACACCCATCTCAGAGAAGCTCTCAGCCAGGACCTTCAGCGTCACGGTCTTGCCGGTGCCGGTCGCCCCGGCCACCAGGCCGTGCCGGTTTGCCATAGACGGGATCAGAAAGAGATTCTCACCCTGTGCATTATTTCCAATCCATATCTTACCGTCCTTAATCATACTCTACCTCCCTTGGGAATCTTCCGCCTCCCATTCGTCAATAAGCCTTTACTCTCCCTCTCCGCTGTACTCTTCCTCGTAGTAATCGGGATACTCCCCGCGGAGGATCCCCTGCCATTCCTGTTCTGTCTCCTTGGTGCTGATCTCACCGCCGGAAGATTTTGACTGATAGATCGTAAACAGTGTGTCGTCTTCCCAGAGAATTCTTGCGCTCTCCATATCCTCAAAAGGAACACCTGTCATATAATGGATGCTGCCGTCGTCAAACTGCACCTTCACATTGTAGAGCGCCTCCGGATCCCCATATGTATAATAGAGGATGCCCTCTGCACCGTCGTCAAGCCGTTCTCCCTCTGCAAAGAAATTGGAAGGATACTCTTCCTCATCGGAATTCTTAATGGCGAGAAAGACAATTCCCGAAAAGGTCTCATTCTTCACCGGAATTCTCCAGGTTGAAGCACCCGTGTCCTTTGTGCCGATGATCTGTTTCCCTTCATCCGGATCCGGCGTAGGTGTGGGTGTCGGTGTTGCAGTAGGTGTCGGCGTCGCTGTCGGGGTTGGCGTCGCCGTAGGTGTCGGTGTTGCCGTAGGTGTCGGTGTCGCAGTGGGGGTTGGCGTCTGTGTCTCCGTGATTCCCGAGATCACCTCGTCCTCCGATTCCAGTTTCGACACCTCACTCTTTGTAGGTGCCTCACATCCCGCAAGCAGCAAAACGGTCAGTGCCGCTGCCGCTGCTGCAAGCCATCTCTTCTTTCTCATGCTGCAAGTCCCCTTTCTTTCATAATCCCCTTTTTTCGTGCCTCGTTTTTCGTGCCTCGTGTTTCATGTTTCCGGCGATATACCTGGTGCAATCATACCACATTTGAAAGGATTCAGCACCCAGGAAGCTTTATTCTTCGCTCTGCGTGCTCTGCGCCTCCTGCTGCTCCTTGGGCGGAATCTCCGCCGCTTTCTGAACCGGCTTTGTGAGCTCCAATGTATCCGTAGTGACGAGGAACTGCTCAGGGATATGCTTCTTAAGCAGCTCATCCAGATAGGGGATCGTCATGGGCTCTCCTTCAAACTCGACGACGCCGTGTACGGCGGCCAACTCGTCTGTGTACTGGTCGAGCGGGTAGATCCGCACATTGTGGCGGTCCCCTTCGTAATGGGTGACTACGGGCAGGAACTGGACATTCTGGATCTGGATCTCCCCCGTGTCAGGGTTCTGCGCAACCGTCACGTATTCCAGCCCGCTCAGCAGGTGGGCTCTCTCTTTCTGTCCGGAGATAAAATTACCTCCGCAGAAGAAGACGGGACAGAGCTTCCCATCGCTCTCCCGGGTGAGCATCTTCAGCTCCTGCACGATATGCGTGTGATTTCCAAAGATGATGTCCGCTCCCCAGTCAATCATTCTCTGGGACATCACCTCCATCGTCTCGGTGAGAACGTCCTCGTTCTCCTCTCCCCAGTGAGCGTGGACGACTACCACATCCGCGGATTCTCTGGCGGTCTTGATCAGCTCCTCGACGAGTGAGCCGTCGCTGAAGAGAGGCACACGGATACTGCTGTCCTCCGGGATCTCATAGTTCGTAAATTCTGCGATTCCCAGGAAGGCCACCTTGATCCCGTTGCTCTCAAGAACTCTCATCGTGTAGAGATCATCGCCGTTTCGATAGGCCCCTACCACCGGCGTGTCATGCTCCGCCCAGTAATCGAGCGTGGCATAGACTCCATCCGTGCCCATATCCATGACGTGATTGTTGGCATGGTTGATAATATCAAAGCCGGTATCAATCAGCACATATCCTGCTCCGCGCGGAGAGTTGAAATGAGGATAGCCTGAGGGTTTTCCAATGGATGTGGCGAGAGGGGTCTCCATATTGACGGTCGCAAGATCCGCAGCCTCTACATATGGCTTTACATACTCGTACATATTCCGGAAATCGTAGTAGCCCTCCTCATCCTCAGCCTCCGCATCCTCATAGATCGCCTCGTGGATCAGGTTGTCTCCCGTACTCATGATGGTAATTTTCCGTGAAAATGCTTCATCGGAAGGCAGCTCCACCTGAGGAAACAGCTTTGCGCTGGGCGTGGGTTCCTCAGTGGGAAGCACGGTCTCGCTTGAGACAGTCTCTTCATGCGGCACGGCGACCTGAGTTCCGCCGGCCCTGCCGACAAAATGCACCACTGCGAAGATAATGATCACGACAAGCGCCACAGCAGCTCCGCTCAGAAGCAGCCTGATTTTCTGTTTGCGGACGGCATCTTCCCTCTCAAGCCCAAATAGATCTCTTGGTTTTCTGGCCATGGTCTTCTACTCCCCTATCGTATCCTTATCATCCGCGCGCGTCCCCAAAAAAAGCCGCCGCGGCAGCCCGGTATTCCATGAGGCTCCGGGCCTTTTTTATCTTCCGTATCTCTTTCTCCCGATCCGGAAAAAGCTCCCCGAAATAATACCAAAGCTCCTTCATCTTCCCGGATGCATTGTGAAAGCCCTGCAGCGCTTCCACTCTCCTTACAAGAAGTTCATCGTGGAAGGCCTGCAGTTCATGCATCGTAAGCGCGGGTCCGCCCTGCAGCTCCCGCACGAGGGCCGGATTCGCAATAAGCCCTCTCCCGATCATCACTCTCCCAAGTTTCGGAAAGCGGCCCAGGATCCGCCTCAGGTCTTCAGGGCTGCGAATATCCCCGTTATAGGTCAGGCGGCCGCGGTAGTCCTCATAGAACATTTCGAAAATGTCCAGGTCCGGCACTCCTTGATAAAAATCCTTGCGGAGTCTCGGGTGTACGATGAGCTCGTCCAGAGGGTAGCGGCTGAATACAGTGAGCAGGGAAGCTGCTTCCGCTGTGTTCTCTACCCCGATCCTTGTCTTCACACTGATTCTGACCGGACCTCCGCACGCCCCCTTCTCCGCGCCGTCAAACACCCTCTCAAAAAACGCATCCAGGCGGTCCGGATCGGAGAGAAAGCCGGCCCCCTTCCCATGGGTCACTACCGTTGCGGAAGGACAGCCGAGGTTGAGATTGACCGTACCCCAGCCCCGGAGAAGCATCTGTCCGGCCGCCCACAGAAAGACCTCCGGGTGATTCGTGAGAATCTGCGGCACAAGAACGACGCCGGAATTATGCTCCGGCGCCACGTCCTGCTTCTCTCTTGTTTTGAATGAACGGGTCTGATTCGCGGCGATGAAGGGAGAATAGTAGCGATCCACACCCGGAAAGCGGGCACTGTGCGTCTCCCGCAGGGAGTAGTCTGTAATCCCCTCCATCGGAGCGAAATCAAACATGCAGTCCATGCGTCAGCAGCCTTTAAAGAGTGTCATCCCTGCGGATATACCCGGGCTTCCCGGGCTCTGCAATAAGCTGATTGGCATGGATGATCTTCGCCCATTTATCGATGACCTGATTGTCGACGACGACATCCTTCCCGATCGAAGAATAGGCCAGAACAACACTGTTCTTCACAACGGCGCCCTTGCCGATGTGTACGCCGCGGCCGATCACGCAGTTCTCCACGGTGCCTTCAATGGAACAGCCGTTGGAGATCAGGGAACACTTTGCAGAGGCCCCGTCAAAGTACTGGGTCGGGCAGGAATCTGTCGTGTGGGTGTAGATCGGCCACTTCATGTCGAAGAGGCTCTTCGCATTCTCCTGGTCAATCAGGGACAGATTCGCATCATAATAGCTCTTCAAGTCCGTAATCGCTGCAAAATAGCCTTTGTGCTGGATGCCGCGGATATCATACTGTTCGACCGCCAGGGCAACAGCTCTTGCGAGATAGTACATCGAAGAGATCTTCGCCGCCTTCTTGATGATCTCCAGGAAGATGCTCTTCTTCATCACATAGGTCTCCATGAAGACATTGCGGTCCGGCTTATTGCCCATATTCATGTCGATGGAGAGCACGCCCTTCTGTCTGTTCAGGACGAGGTAATTGCAGCCTCTGTAAGACACATCGGCATTGTCCACTCTGTGATACAGCAGGGAGATGTCCGCCTCGCTCTTGATGTGCTGGTCGAGGAGGGAATAGAAATCCTGCCGGAATACCATGTTGCTGGTCGTGATGATCACATACTCCTCGCGGACGCGCTCGAGGATCTCTATGCTCTCCATAAAAGCGGCGATGTCCGTGTTGTACAGCCGGTTGATATTCTCCGAATCATGGAAGAGAAGCTGAAGCTTCCCGGTCTTGGAGTTGATATTATAGTGGCGTCCCGTTCCCAGATGCTCTACCAGGGAGCGCGGATTGCCGCTGATATATACCTGGATGCGCTCAATCCCGCTGTTGCTCATGTTCGAGATCGGGAAGTCCACAAGACGGTATCTGCCCGCAAACGAGAATGAGGAGATCGGGCGATAGTCCTGCATCCCTTCAACGACGTAGCGATTCGACGCTGCTGTAATAATTCCAAATGCTTTAGCCATCTTACTCTTCCCCCTTCACACGTTTTGCGACAAGTGTGATATTCTCACTGTCGGCGCTGCCAACCACGGCTCCGGCTCCGATCTTCACGCCGTCTGCCACCAGGGCCCGCGTGACACGCGCCCCTGTTTCCACAACCGCACCTGGCATCAGGACGGAATCCGTCACAATGGCACCCTCTCCGACCTGCGCACTTGTGAAAAGGACGGAGTGGTGAACCTCGCCGTCCACAATGCAGCCCTGGGTGATGTAAGCCCGGTCGATCACTGCATTCGGTCCGAAGAGCTGCGGAGGAGTCGAAGTATCTTCTGTGAAGATCTTCCAGCTGTCGTCGTCCATATTGAGCTCGCTCCGCCTGCCCAGAAGATCCATGTTCGCTTCCCAGAGGGAGTCAATCGTACCTACGTCTTTCCAGTAGCCCTCGAACTTATAGGCCACCATCTTCTTGCCGGTGCTCAGGAATTCCGGAATGACGTCGTTGCCGAAGTCATGGCTGGAATCCGGATTCTTCATATCTGCAACCAGCACTTTTCTCAGAGTCTTCCAGGTGAAGATATAGATCCCCATGGAGGCAAGATTGCTCTTGGGTTCCTTCGGCTTCTCCTGGAATTCAACGATCGTGCCGTTCTCATCCGTATTCATGATGCCGAAACGGCTCGCTTCCTTCCACGGCACCGGACGGACCGCAACCGTCAGCTCCGCATTCTGTGACTTGTGATAGTCGAGCATCGCGTCGTAATCCATCTTGTAAATATGGTCGCCGGAAAGAATCAAGAGATAATCGGGGTTATAAGAGTCAATAAAGTCAATATTCTGTGAGATCGCATCCGCCGTGCCCCGATAGACATTGAAGCCCTCGTCCGCTTTCTCACGGGGCGGAAGAACAAAGACGCCGCTGTTCTTGGTGTCCAGGCCCCAGCGTCCGCCGGCAGCAACATAGCTGTTGAGCACAACGGACTCGTACTGTGTCAGGACACCGACGACATCGATCCCGCTGTTCGCGCAGTTGCTCAGCGGGAAATCGATGATCCGATACTTGCCACCGAATGAAACAGCCGGTTTTGCGACCTTGTTGGTGAGGTCAAGCAGCCGGCTTCCCCGGCCTCCGGCCAGGATCATCGCTAACATGTTGTTTTGACTCATGGTGCACCTCCTGCATTTTTCACGAAAATCGTTATCTCTATTATAGCCGTTAGTGGGGAATTGCACAAGAACAATACAATAAGGGAATAAAAAATGAGTCAGGAAGACGAAGCCTCCGACTCATTTTCTTTTAATTTCGTCAGTATCTCTGTAAAGCGCGCTGTGTTCCTCTGCCGCACCGGTTTTTGCGAGGAGACACATTTTCCGAACACCGCGAAGCGCATACTCGGATCCGACGTACAGGTAGTCATGCAGACAGTGTAATCCAGTTTTGTCAGGGGCACATCATTCTTCACATCCGACTTCTGCTGCCACTGCTCCTCCCAGGCCTTAAACCTTTGGCCATGCCGGGGATACACCAGGAATACATCCGAATGGACATCCGTGTTGAACATTGCGAAGATCTTGTAGCGGTAATTCCCTGCCGGAGTCAGGATCCAGAAATAGGGATGCTCCTCATAGAGCGCCTGAGAATTCAGGTATTTCAGGCTCCCGAACATCGACCCGTCCGCCATATTGTGTCCGTAGAGCAGACAGTTGGGGTCGGCAAAGTCCGGTCTGTTAAAGCCCTCCAGAAAGATGGAGCCCCTGAATTCCTCTTCCCCGTACATATTGTGGTGCAGGTAAAAATCATTCTCCCCGCTGTAGAGAATCGGATAGCTGATCACCGGCATGCCGTCGACATAGAGATAGCCGATGATATCCGGATTGACCGCCTCCATCTCCTCCCAGTCGATCACAAGGGGCGGCTTTGCATCCTCGATAATATCCCGCTCCGGAAGCGGAACGGGGAAAGGCTCTGCTGCTCCGTGCCGGATGACAATCCCGTTCGCGTAGTCGATCACTCCCGCATAAGCCGGGCGGAACACGACAAGAAGAAGCACTGCGAGGAGGCATCCGCACCTCAGGACCGGGAGCCGTACGGACAAAGCAGGTTCCGGAATCATTCTCTTCACGACTTCACCGCCTCCTCCTTCCTCTTCTCTTTTCAGCCGGCTGTCAGCAGCTCATAAGCCTGCCTGTATTTCGAAGCCGTCTTCTCAATGACTTCCTCAGGCAGCGTGTCATTGCAGTCCGGGTGGGCCTTCAGGTAGTCCCGCACATACTGCTTGTCGAAGGAAGGCTGGCCGTGCCCCGCCTCATAGCCGTCAAGCGGCCAGAAGCGGCTGGAATCCGGTGTCAGGATCTCATCACCGAGCACCACATTTCCTTCCTCATCCAGCCCGAATTCAAGCTTCGTGTCCGCAATAATGATGCCGTGCGCAAGTGCGTAGTCAGCGCATTTCCTGTAAATTGCGAGAGTCTTCTCCCTCAGGATCCGGGCGTAGTCAGCCCCGCGTCCGGGGAATTCCTTCTCCAGCACTTCAACGCTCGTCTCATAATCGATATTCTCGTCATGCTCCCCGTACTCCGCTTTTGTGCTGGGAGTGTAGAGGGCTTCCGGGAGCTTCTCACATTCCAGAAGCCCCCCGGGGAGGGAGATGCCGCATACTGTGCCGCTCTCCCGGTAGCTTTTCCAGCCGCTTCCCGCGAGATACCCCCGCACGATGCACTCGATGGGCAGCATTCTCAGCTTCCTGCAGCGCATGCTCCTTCCTTCAAAATACTCCGAGCGGAAGAAATCCGGCAGAGTAAGAAGGTCCGTGCCAAGCATATGGTTCGGAACCAGGTCCCGGGTCATGTCAAACCAGAAGCGCGACATCCGGGTCAGCACACGGCCTTTGCCGCTGATCTCATTTTTCAGAATGACGTCAAAGGCAGAGATGCGGTCCGTCGCCACGATCAGGAGCGAATCGCCCAGGTCGTAGATCTCTCGCACTTTACCTGCCTTCACCGGTACATATGTATCCATCTTCCAGGCACCTCCATCGTCCTTCAAGGCTTTTTTGCTGTGTGTATTAAGGGAGCTTAAAGGAGCTCTTCATCGACACAATCCGGTTAAACACAAGGTGTCCGGGCGCAGAATCGTGGATGTCGGCGCAGTAATACCCGCTGCGCACGAACTGGAAGCTGTCTCCCGGCCGGGCATCCGCCAATGCCGGTTCAAGCCTTGCGTCCTCAATCGTCGTCAGAGAATTCGGGTTGAGGTTCAGTGATCCGTCCTCATTGTAAACGCCCTTCTCCTCATCGATCAGGTTCTCATAGAGACGGACCGCGGCCGTGACCGATTCCTTTGCGGGAACCCAGTGGATCGTACCTTTCACCTTGCGCCCCGTAAAGCCGCTCCCTGCTTTCGTCTCTGGGTCATACGTGCAGTGGACTGCAGTAATCCTCCCGTCAGCGTCCTTCTCCACGCCTGTGCATTTGACGAAATAGGCGTGCATGAGGCGCACTTCGTTTCCGGGATAGAGCCGCTTATATTTCGGCACCGGCACCTCCATGAAGTCGTCCTGTTCAATATACAGCTCCCTGCCGAAGGGGATGCTGCGCTTGCCCATCTCCGGATTCTCCAGATTGTTGTCCGCATCAAGAAGCTCCGTCTCTCCTTCCGGATAATTGTCGATGATCAGCTTCAGCGGCCGCAGGACTGCCATCATCCGGGCCTTCTTCATCTTGAGGTCTTCGCGGATACAGTACTCCAGCATCGCGTAGTCACTGGATGCGTGGGCCTTGGAGACGCCGCTCAGAGTGATGAACATGCGGATGGACTCCGGCGTGAAGCCGCGGCGGCGAAGCGCCGCGATGGTCACAAGGCGCGGATCGTCCCATCCATCCACGATGCCGTCCTCCACAAGCTTCTTGATATAGCGCTTGCCGGTCACCACATTGGTAAGGTACATCTTTGCAAATTCGATCTGCCTGGGCGGATGCTCCCACTCAGTATTCTCGATCACCCAGTCATAGAGAGGCCTGTGATCCTCAAACTCCAGCGTGCAGATCGAATGCGTGACACCCTCTACGGCGTCCTCGAGGGGGTGGGCAAAGTCATACATCGGATAAATGCACCATTTGTCCCCTGTATTGTGGTGATGAATGTGCGCCACACGATAGAGAACGGGATCCCGCATATTGATGTTCCCCGAGCTCATGTCGATCTTTGCGCGGAGCACCAGCTCGCCGTCGGCGTATTTTCCCTCCTTCATCTCCCGGAAGAGACGCAGGTTCTCTTCGACCGGACGGTTTCGATTGGGATCCTCTGTCCCCGGCTCTGTAAGCGTTCCGCGGTACTCGCGGATCTGCTCGGCGGACAGGTCGCTGACATAGGCGAGGCCCTTGCGGATCAGGAGCAGGGCTTTCTCATACATCACGTCAAAATAATCGGACGCGAAGAAGCAGCGGTCGCCGAAATCAGCTCCCAGCCACTCCACATCGGCCTTGATCGAATCCACAAATTCCACCTTCTCCTTCGCGGCATTCGTATCATCGAAGCGCAGATTGAACTGGCCATGATACTCTTCGGCCAGACCGGAATTCAAGAGAATTGACTTTGCATGGCCGATGTGCAGATAGCCATTCGGCTCCGGGGGAAAGCGCGTACAGATCTTCTCATACTTTCCCTCTGCGAGATCCTTGTCAATGATATTCTCAATAAAATTGCGGGATACCACCGTTTCCTTTTCTTCCCTATCCATTCTCCACCTCTGTCTCCATTCTTTTCTTTTCAGCCCAGGCGGGCATACAACTCCGCTTTTTTCTGATTGAACTCTTCTTCCGTGAGCACACCCGCATTCTTCAGGTCCTCCAGCTTGCTGAGCGATTCAAACAGCTGAGTGCGGCTCAATGTCCCGTCCGCCGCATCTTCCGCCCCGGGAGTCTCCTGCTGCTCCCCGGATTGCCTCTCTTCCGCCGGGCTCTCTGTCCGGGCTGCATCAGAAGCGCTGTTCTCCGGTCCGAAATCCCTCTTCCTGGCACCCCGGCGCATTTCCGCTTTCTCCAAAGCCTTCTTTTCTATCCGCCGGTTGATGTGGTTCTGCCGTATCGTAATGCACGCATATACCAGCAGGCGGTAAAGAAGCAGGACCGCAAGTGCCACGATCAGCAGCCAGAAGAGCTTGTACTGGCGCTTGAAATAGGCGATCACGCTGCATATGGCAAGCGCCAGAATACAGATCTGCCGCAGGCCATGGCCAATTCTGCCGTTAAAGAACATGGCAATCAGAAATACAAACAAGGCCAGGACTACCCAGACGAGATAGGGCCCTGTCAGCAGCTCAGCCACATATTCCGGAAGCTGAAAAAAAGCATCAAATAATTTCTGCATAGAATTCCTCCGCCAAATTGTACAGACCATCCTACCACAATCATATCTCGAAAGTAAAGAGGCTTGACAATCCTTCCCCTGATCAGATATAATACGAGTTGCGTTTTAAGGCGCAGGCTACTTTGGCACAGGTGGTAGCGCACCTCATTGGTAGTGAGGAGGTCTCGAGTTCGAGTCTCGAAAGTAGCTGTGGCGGGAATCCCGATCAGATCTTGGGTTCCCGCCACTTTTTTAAGATTTTTCCGCTCCTCTTTTTCCAGTGTACGATTTGTCTCGGAAGGAACTAAGCATGAAAAGACAAGAAAGAGAAATCATCTCTTCAGGCTTGCAAAGAATCCTGCTTCTTTTATTATGTCTGTCACTTTCCATCCTCGCTTCATTTTCATCAATCTATGCCGCTGACCAGCTGCCCGAACAAAAACATGTGAAGGTAGGCTGGCATGAAGCGCCTTATTTCATTACGGACAGAACCGGGCGGCGATCCGGCTATTCCTATGAGTACCAGAGAAAAGTAGCCGCCTATACCGGCTGGGATTGTGAATACGTGGAAGGCACATGGTCAGAGCTCTTTCAGAAGCTGAAGGACGGAGAGATCGACCTGATGAGCAATGTTTCCTATATGGAGGAGCGCGCGGACTACATGCTGTTCCCCACTCTGCCCATGGGAACCGAGTCCTATTACGTCTTCGTCTCGCCTGACAACACGGAGATCAAGGCGGACGACTATACTTCCCTGAACGGCAAGCGCGTGGGCGTCACGAAATCCAGTATCCAAAGGGACCTCTTCCTCAGCTGGGCGCAGATGCACGGCGTAGAGGCTGAGCTTGTTGATACAAGCTGCACGGATGAAGAAGCTCTGGCGCTGCTCGGCAAAGAGTATGATGCCTTTGTCACAATGGATATCTACGGGAATCCCGAGACCGCTGTGCCGGTCTGTAAGATTGGTTCATCGGATTTTTATTTTGCCGTCAACAAAGAGCGCCCCGATCTGCTGGCCGACCTGAATGCGGCGATGAACAGAATTCAGGACGAAAACAAATATTACAATCAGCAGCTCCATGAAAAGTATCTGAGCAGCTCCGACACGGACCGCTATCTCATGCCCGAGGAGCTCAACTGGCTTGTGAATCACGGAACTATCCGCGTGGGATACCAGGACAATTATCTCGCTTTTTGCGCACAGGATCCGGCTACAGGAGAGCTTACCGGCGCTCTGAAGAGCTTTCTCGACGACGCCTCTACCGCCCTTGAAAATGCTTACCTGAGCTTTGAGCCCGTAGTCTATCCGACGGCCGCCGCTGCAATGGAGGCCTTGAAGGAGGGTGAGATCGACTGCGTCTTCCCGGCCAACCTGACTGACTATGACAGCGAGGAGCTCTCCTTGTTCATGACGCCGGCTCTGATGCGCACGGAGATGGACGCGGTGGTCCGGGAATCTGAGCAGAAGGAATTCGTCGTGAAGAACGACGTGAGCGTAGCGGTCAATGAGGGAAATACGAATTACGACAGGTTCCTTGCGGACCATTATCCCGGCTGGCAGAGAGAGTATTTCAAAGACACCCCTGCCGGACTGAAAGCAGTTGCAGCCGGGGAAGTGGACTGTGTGATCATCAGCAACTACCGCTTCAGCAACATTTCCAAATTATGTGAGAGCCTGCACCTGACCACCGTCTATACAGGAGTCGACATGGACTACTGTTTTGCCGTCCTCGCTGGGGAGAAGGAACTGTATTCCATCCTGGCCAGAACCATCCAGGCCGTGCCCGATGCAACGGTCCACACTGCGCTCACCTACTACTCCACTGAGGATGTGAAGACCAGCTTCATCGACCTGATTAAGGAGAATCTGTTCATCATCCTGGCAGTGATTGCAGTCATCATGCTCGTCATCCTGATCCTGCTCCTGCGCAATATCCAGGTTGAGAAGAAAGTGCTCGAAGAGGAGCACCTGGTCAATGACCTCAATAAGCGTGTGTTCGTCGATGCGCTCACTCATGTCAGGAATAAGGGCGGCTTTGACGATTATATTGATAAGCTGGAGCAGCAGAGGGAATCGGAGGAGAAGTTCGAATATGCCATCGGAGTCTTCGACTGTGACGATCTCAAGCGGATCAATGACACTTATGGGCATGACAAAGGCAATGTCTATCTGACAAGCGCCAGCCGCCTGATCTGTAAGATCTTCCAGCACAGTCCCGTATTCCGGATCGGAGGTGACGAGTTCTCTGTCGTCCTGCTGAATGACGATTACCAGAACAGAGAGCAGCTGGTCCGGCAATTCAGTGCAGAAAGTGAGAAAATCTGTGCGGCGGCTCAGAATCCATGGGAGGAAGTCCACATGTCTATGGGCATTGCAGTATACAACCCTGAGACAGATCACTCCGTCAACGACACCGTGCGCCGGGCCGACCGCCTGATGTACGAGAATAAGCGCCGGACGAAAAAGAATCTGTAAGTCCCCGCGTCAGGGTCTTGTCAGAGAGAAAATCGCCCCTTCGATCTCCTCCCGCTTTCTCGCGACAGAGCCCTGAATCATCTCGGGCCTGCCGCCGCCCTTGCTCCCCAAAGTCTCCTGCAGCTGTCTTCCAAGCCCGGCGCAGTCCAGCTGCCGGCTTCCGATGACGAAGCTGTAGCCCTCCTCATCATTGCCCACAAAGACGCCGCAGTATCCGGGATGCTCTGCGCACAAGGCATTCACCACCTTCCGGACTGCAGGGAGCTCCGCCCCGCTGCTGAAAAGGAGTGCATGCTCCTCGTCAGAGGCGATCTCTTTCGCCGCATACTGCAGTTCCTTTAAGGATGCGTCCTTCAGTCTGGCCAGCAGCTGCTGCCGCTCATTTTTCAGCTTCACAACCTGCGGGAAGATATTCTCCATCGAAGTACTGAGATCATTTGCCGTCTGAACGACAATGCCGTGCAGCTTCTGAAAATGCTCCAGGGCTCTCTTGCCACAGAGGATGGAGACGCGGACACCGCCCTTCCAGCGGATCATGGAGACGACCTTGCAGATCCCGATCTCGCCCGTCCGCGCCACATGGGGCGCACAGCACGCACAGCTGTCGATCCCGGGAAAGGTCACAATGCGCACCTCCCCCTCCAGGTCGATCTTGCTCCTGTATGTGAGGCCCTCTCTGTCCTCCCTCTGTGTCATTCTGACAACGGACGGGATATTGCTCCAGATCGCGGCATTGACCTCTCTCTCAAGCTCCGGGATATCCTGCTCCGGAATGACCCCGTCAAAGTCCAGTGTCACTTCCGAGGGGCTTAAGTGGAAGCCCACATTTTCAAAGCCATAGCGGCGGTGTACGGTTCCTGAGAACAGATGCTCTCCGGAGTGCTGCTGCATATTTGAAAAGCGGAAGGGCCAGTCAATCTTTCCGTGGATACCCGCCCCCGCTTCCGGAAGAGCGTCCTTTGGTGCCTCCAGATAGTGGTGGATCTCATTTCCCTCAATCTGTACGTCCAATACGCTCAGGCCGCCGAGCTCCCCCCGGTCCGGACACTGGCCGCCCTCCTCGGGAAAAAAGCAGGTCTGGTCCAGCACCACGTCCAGCACAGAGTCCTCCTTCCGCCTGACCGATACAAGCACAGCGTCAAATTCTGTGCGGTATGCATCTTCCTCATAGAGCTTTTTCGTGATGACTGCGCTCGCATCCCTCATTTTTCACTACCCCTTCATTCTCTATTCTTCCGAATTCCCTGCGATCAAAAAAACAGGCACAGCCCTGAAGCTGTGCCTGCCACGTGAGAGACAAGATTCGAACTCGCGACCTTCTGGTCCGTAGCCAGACGCTCTATCCAGCTGAGCTACTCTCACATATCCGAAATCACTGTCTTCCGACAGCAAAGTGTATTGTATCGCATAGTGCATGTCTTTGTCAAGAGCGTCATTTCAATTTTTTGATTATATCCCGCATATCTGCAGGCAGCGGCGCCGTCACGGTGATGAGCCGTCTGTCAAAGGGCTGCTCAAAGGTCAGGCGCCATGCATGGAGAGCGGCCCGCTGCAGCAGCCCTCTCTCCGCCGCCGGGTCCGTTTCGCCGCCGTAGATCGGGTCCCCGAGCAGAGGGTGCCCGATGTGCGCCATGTGCACCCGGATCTGGTGCGTCCTGCCTGTCTCCAGCTCCAAAAGAAGCAGCGCAAAGTCCCCGTACTGCTTCAAGACGCGGTAGTGGGTCCTGGCCGGCGCCCCGTCACTGCGGACGACGCGGCGTATCTTCTCCTCATACTCACGGCTGATAGGGGCATCCACTGTCCCGCACGTCTGCGGGAAGCGGCCCCTCGAAAGAGCGAGGTATTGCTTTCTGGAGGGAGCAGGGCGGTAAGAAGACGTCCCCTGTCCCATCATCAGGGCACAGGCGGTCCTGCTCTTCCCGAAGCAGATCACTCCGCTCGTATCCTTATCAAGCCGTCCCACTGTCCGGATTTCATGGGGTTCGCCCTTCTCTTCGAAGTAGCTGGCCAGGTAATTTCCGAGAGAGTCTGCAAAATGCCCATGAGAAGGGTGTACCACGAGCCCCGCAGGTTTATCGAGACAGATCAGATCCTCATCCTCATAGAGAATGCGGATCTCCCCTCTGACCGGCACCGTCCGTAAGGAGGGCTCGCCCAAGAGGAGAAACTCCACGACATCCCCCTCGCGCAGGACCCTGTCGGTCTTGACGCTCACGCCGTTCACCGTGATCCCCTTCTCCGTGCGGTATTTTGCCCGGGCGATGTCATGGGCAACAAGACAAAACTCGTCCCGCAGGATCTCTCTGACAGCGCGTCCTGTATCGGAGGCCGTCGCCTGGTATTTCAGAATTCTTCCCATCCTTCACCTGTCTCAGCGGAGAAGCGGGACGTCCTCTTGCTGCACCAGCACCTTCAGGACCCGCCTGTCTTCGGTCTCAAGAATCCGGATCCTGCAGTTTTCATACCGGAACTGCTCTCCCTCTTCCGGAAAATGTTCAAGCATCTCTATGCACCATCCGCCCACTGTCTCGCTCTCGAAGCGGAGCTCCTTCTCATTCCATCCGAGATTCTCCGCTAATTCCTCAAGGAGCATGTCTCCGTCCACTTCGAAGCTGCCGTCCTCGCGCCTGGTCAGCGGCGATTCTATCGTATCCTTTTCGTCCCAGATCTCACCTACCAGTTCCTCAAGGATGTCTTCGATCGTGACCAGTCCCAGTGTGCCTCCGTACTCATCCGTCACAATTGCCATCTGCTGATGGGAATTCTGCAGCTGTGAGAGAACATAAGGCAGCTTCATTGCCTTGTACACGTAGATCACCGGCATGAGCAGAGAGGGCAGATCCACCCGGGGGATCGCGTCTGTACTTCCCGTCTCCCCGCTCTCCGGCTTCTCTGCTTTGCCGGTCAGCGCCTTGAGATAGTGATTCACGTGCAGGATTCCGATGCAGTTATCAATGCTGTCCTCATAGACCGGAATGCGTGAGTGTCCGCATTCCGCAATCAGCTCATACTGTTCTTCAGGAGTGTCGTCCAGATTCACGGCTGACAGATCGACACGCGCTGTCATCACATCCTGGGCCGTGACCTCACGGAAGTCTATAGCGGCACTCACAAGCTCAGAAGTGTCTTCGTCGAGCACCTCCTCATCTTCAGCTGTCTCGATTATGGAATGAAGCTCCTCCACTGCGAGGTCATCCTCCGCGTTCTTCTCCCCCTTCAGCGGCTTTGTCAAAAGACCTGCAAATCCCACTATGAGGAAAGTGAAAGGCTTCAGGATGAACATCAGCGGGCGCACGAACTTAGACAGAGCGAGTGAATACTTTGTGGCATTTTTCTGGGCCAGAATCTTTGGAATCGTCTCGCCCGCCACAATGACACTGATCGTCAGGACAAGCGTCCCCACCCAGGCAAAATCTGCTCCCGCGACATGGAGTACCAGAATGGAGGTCATCGAGGATGCTGCGATATTCACCAGGTTATTTCCCAGGAGAATCGACGAGAGCGCGTCCTCAAAGTGATTCAGGATGAACAGCACTGCCTTTGCCGGCCGGCTCCCATTCTCCGCCATATGCTCAAGCCTGACACGGTTGCAGGAAGACAGTGCCATCTCGGAAGCGGAGCACAGCGCCGACAGGATGAGGCAGATCACGATGCATATCACAAGAACAGAAGGTGTCATTTGTTTCCACCTCCCTCTTCCGCTTCGCCGGGTGCCTCCGCTTTGACCCGGAGGCGGTAGATGCGGTTTTGCTTCATCGACAGCACCGTGATCCGGGCCCCGCAATAAACAAAGGAATCTCCCTCTTTTGGCATATCGCGGCACTCCTCAAACACCAGCTCGCTCATGAGCTTATTGTTAAGTCTTTCCGCTTCTTCCTCCGTGTAGCGGATTCCGATCTCGTCAAAGATATCCAGGACGTGCTCTGCGGCATTGACGCTGTAAGCGCCTCCGGAGAGCGGCACGATATTCCGAACGGCTTTATCATCCTCATCCCAGATCTCTCCTACCAGCTCTTCAAGGATGTCCTCCACAGTCACGATTCCCAGAGTCCCGCCGTAGTTGTCCGTGACTACAGCCATCTGGAGCTTCCGCTCATTCATCACTTGCAGCAGGTCGTCGATCTTTGTGGATTGATGTGTGAAATACGCTTCGTCCATGAGAGGGGCGAGCTTCGTCTCCTCCCCATCCAGCAGATACTGTTTCATAAACGTCCGGATCTGAAGAATCCCGATGATGTTGTCAATTGTCTCTTCATAGACAGGCAGGCGGCTGTGCTTGGAGTCCCGCACCTTCTCCAGAATCTCACCGGCGCTCATATCGGATCGAATCGCATCCAGGTCAAGCCGGCTGGTCAGAATACTCTCCGCAGTGACATTTCCAAACTGCAAAGCGGAGGAGATCAGCTCGCCCTGTTCCTCATCCAGCGTTCCCTCTTCTGTCATATCTTCTATGATATCGATCAGTTCATTCTCTGTGACAGAAGTCTCCGGCTCCCCCTTTGTGAGCGAAGCGGCAGCATTTCCGATCATACTGAGAAATGCCGAAGCAGGGCGCAGGACAGCCATCAGGAAAGACAGCACCCCTCCTGTTGCCAAGGCAATCCGGCTGCTGTATTTTCTTGCAACGGTCTTCGGAAGCATTTCGCCGAAGAAGAACACGGCAAGCGTTGTAATCAGTGTTGAGATCGTGACAGCAGCCTCACCATATCTTCCGGTCACATATAAGGTAACCACGGAGGCCGCACACAGATGTACGATATTGGTACAGATCAGAATCGTCGTGATTGCCCGGTCAAAATGATCGCACACATAGAGGGCGCGCACCGCCCGGCGATCTCCCCGCTCAGCCCTCGCCTTCAGACGGGTTCTCTGAACGGATGCATATGCTGTCTCGACCGCTGCAAAGAACATAGCTCCCAAGAGCAACAGGATAACGATCAGCCAAAATATGTGACTGCCATCGTCCATAATAATAACCACTCTCCTTTTTCTTAATCGGTCTGTTTCTCTCAATCAGACCTGCGCTTCCCATAAGTCTTCTCCAGCTCATAGTAGCGCTCAGCAATCTCTTCCTTCATCTGGAGCCAGGCATCCTCGTGCTCCACAAAATATCTCGGGCAGTCCTTCCCGGTGATGTCATAATGACGGATCACATGGTCCGGAGTGATCTGAAATGCATAGCAGAGCCATGCCGTGAGATTCACGCAGGAAATATAAGTGTCATCCGTAAATTTTCCGGTCGAATCAGGGTGACAGTTCTCGATCGAGATCGTATCGCGGTTCCGGTTGTTCGAAGCATATGCGACTTCATCCAGCGGGATGCACTGCACGATCTCTCCGTCAAGACTAATAATGAAATGACTGCTCACCGAGCGTCCGGAGCCGTCCTTCAGGCTCTCAAAATAATCCCGGTTCTGCATCGCAGTCGAGCCGGGTTCATCCACGAAATGAATGACAATGTCATGGACTTCATCGATCGGGATCTGCGGCCGCGAGTATTCATTCGGCGTCAGCAGCTGCACATTCCGCTCCGGGCATCCGTCCCAGAAATCACCCCCCTGATAATAGTGCTCCAGTGGTGAAAGTTTCTTGCCTTCAGAGGCACCCGATGCGGCTGCATTTTCTTCTGCTGACTCCACACCGGAGTTCTCTTTCTCTGAAGAGTCGGACAGCATCCCGCTCTCCGCTGAAGCGGAAGCTTCTGCCGTATCTGTTTTCATCTGATCTTCCTTCTTCGGCGCACCCACCGGCTCCGCTTCCGTGCGGGCTGAGCCTGTCGCCGGTGAAGTGACCGGGACTGCCTCTTTCCCCGCCTGGCCGCCGCAGCCGGCCAGCAAAACCGCCGCAAGAAGCACAAGCGGAAATCCTTTTCTCATTATCTTGTATATATTCATAACAAACCCCAAATATTCCATTTTCCATAGATAGTTTCTATTCACGGCCCCTCCCGCTACAGGCCACAGACCATCCGTGCTTCGCACGTATGTCGCAGCGAAAGCTGCTTATGTCTGAGGCTGTA
>CADCQE010000106.1 GCA_902803505.1 uncultured Lachnospiraceae bacterium
AAATGATGCAGTGGGGACGGTTCTTTATGCGACATTTTTTAAATGTCGCATAAAGAACCGTCCCCACTGCATCATTTCATTGCCCCGCCCGATACCTGGATGGGCTCATCCCGGTGGCTTTCTTAAACACCTTGGAAAAATACAGCCCGTTGTCGTACCCGACGGATACGCTGACGGAATTCACAGTCAGGTCGGTGTGCTTGAGGAGATAGGCGGCGCGGCGGATGCGGTACTGGTCGAGGTATTCTTTCGGCGAGAGGTCGAGGAAGCGCCGGAACTGACGGAAGAGCGTGCTGCGGCTCACCCCCACATAGGAGGCGATGTCTTCGACGGAAATCGGGTAGGAGTAGTGGGAGTCGATGAAATCGATGGCTCTGCGGACCTGCTCCGAGTCGTCGGGCGTGATGGGAGAGGTGTGGGAGGCGTGCTCCACGATGAGGGCCAGCATGCGGTAGAGCTCACCGGTCATTCGCACGGCGTGGATGAAGGAATTCCCAAAGGCATCGTTGATGGAGGCCAGCTGCTTTTTCAGGCTGTCACCATAAGAAATGCTCCGCAGGACGTTATTCTTCCCGCACAGATCCGTGGCTTCGAGGATGGCTCCCGCATCCGTGCCCGCAAATCCAACCCAGTAGTAAGTCCAGGGGCTGCGTTCATCGGCGCGGTAGCTTACCTCCATGTCGGGGCGGACAAGAAAGAGATCGCCTGCCTCGAGCTTTGTGGTATGGCCGTCATAGGTATAGGTTCCCTTGCCGGAGCTGATATAGTGGATCAGATAGTGATCACGGATGCCGGGCCCCCACTCGTACCCGGGGGAGCATTTCTGCCTGCCTACGTTGAACACGGACAGAGAGACCATAGACCGCTCTTCGACCTTATTGCTCAGCTTAAACTCATCTTCCATGGAAACGTCCTCCATAAAAGCTACTATTCACGGCCCCTGCCGGCATCGTAGCGGCTTGGGGAAGGGATTTTCCGTATCGCTTCAATTATACGACGGGGGCTGAAGCTTTGCAACAAAATTACATATAGTACAGACAATGCGCTATTGCCATTTTTTGAAAATGGACGCAAGATGAAAACAGGCTGATTGTGATTCGTTGTGAAGCAATTGTAAGGGTATGGAAGAACAGATGGAGGGAATTATGAATCGTGTGGAAGCGGCAGTGAAAGCGCTGGTGTGGTATGGAGTGGACAAGAACCTGATCTGCAAAGAGGAAGTGACCTTTGCGGCGAACAGCATCTTCGCGGTACTGGATTACGAAGCGGATGCTTCCTTTCGGGCCTGCGTGAGGGAAGAAAATGCTGACACATTGGAGCAGCTCCTCGGTATCCTCCTGGATGACGCGGTGGAGCGCGGGCTGATCGACAGCGGCATCGCCAGCCGCGACCTGCTGGACACGAAGATCATGGGCTGCCTGACGCCGCGCCCGGGCGAGGTGATCCGGACCTTCCGCGCCCTCGCGAAGGAAGACCCGCGCCGCGCCACGGATTATTTCTACAAGCTCGCCGTCGATTCGGATTACATCCGCGGCTACCGCATCCGGAAGGACCGCAAGTGGATCGCGCCGACGCCTTATGGGGACCTGGACATCACGATCAATCTCTCGAAGCCGGAGAAGGATCCGAAGGCCATTGCCGCTGCGCTTGGTAAGAAGCAGACCAGCTATCCCAAGTGCCTCCTCTGCCCGGAAAATGAGGGCTACGCGGGCCGTCTGGACCACCCGGCCAGGCAGACGATCCGCCTGATCCCGCTGACTCTCGGCGGTGAGGACTGGTTCCTCCAGTATTCTCCCTATGTCTACTACAACGAGCACTGCATCGTCCTCTCCGGCGAGCACGTGCCGATGAAGATCGAGCGCGCTACATTTGTGCGGCTCTTTGATTTTCTGAAAATGTTCCCCCACTATACGGTCGGCTCCAACGCGGATCTGCCGATCGTGGGCGGATCGATTCTCACGCATGAGCATTTTCAAGGAGGAAACTATACCTTCGCGATGGCCAAGGCGCCGGTGCGCGAGGAGATCCGTTTCGAGGGCTTTGAGGATGTGGAGGCCGGTATCGTAAAATGGCCCATGTCAGTGATCCGCCTCGACGCCGTGGACCCGGAGCGGGTGATAGAGCTTGCGGATTCTGTTCTGAGAGCCTGGAGAGCATACTCGGATCCGGGCGTGGGGATCTACGCCTGGTCGGATGCCCCGGGCAATCCAAGTACTGTGGATTCAGAAGGGGCGGTTCCCCACAACACAATCACGCCCATCGCCCGCAAGCGCGGGGACAAGTTTGAGCTGGACCTGGTGCTGCGCAACAACCGGACGACGGGGGAATATCCTCTCGGCATCTTCCATCCCCACGAGGAGCTTCATCACATCAAGAAGGAGAATATCGGACTTATTGAGGTGATGGGACTGGCGGTTCTGCCCGCGCGCCTGCTTCAGGAGATGGAGGAGCTTGCGGATGCCCTTGTGAAGGGAAGCGACATCGCTTCCGTTCCGGCCCTCAGCGCCCATGCGCCCTGGGCAGAGGAGATCCGGAGAAAGCACCCGGAGCTGAATGCGGAAAATGTCCGGGAGATCCTTCGGGCCGAGATCGGAATCGTGTTCTCAGAGGTCCTGGAGCACTGCGGGGTATATAAGGATACGGAAGAGGGGCGGGCTGCGTTCCACATGTTTGTGGATGGCATCCGCTAGTACCATACAGAGCAAAACCATTCAGAGAACAAGTTCTCTTAAGACAAGGGCTGGTGCCTGGTGCGAAGGAGATGAGCGCGGATGCGAAATACAACGATCTGTTATCTTGAGAAGGACGGCTGCTATCTCATGCTGCTTCGAAATGAGAAGAAGCAGGATCTCAATGAGGGAAAATGGATAGGTCCGGGCGGCAAGATCGAGCCGGGCGAGACGCCGGAGGAGGGCGTGAGGCGGGAAGTCCTGGAGGAGACCGGCCTCACACTGAAGACGATCCGTCTCCGTGGCCTGGTGGAATTCCTGAGTGAGAAGTGGGAGGATGAGCACATGTACCTCTACACTTCGGATGACTTTGAAGGGGAGATGATCGACTGCGACGAGGGGGAGCTCCGGTGGATTCCGAAGAAGGAGATCTCTTCTCTGCGGCTGTGGGAGGGCGACCGGGTGTTCTTTGAGTATCTTCTCGCGGAGGAACCATTTTTCCATCTTGAACTGCGCTACGATGCTGCGGATGAGCTGGTCGGCAGCAGGCTGCTCCCTAAGCTGATCCTCGCTTCCTCCTCCCCCAGGCGCTATGAGCTGCTGAGCCAGATCGGCATGATGCCTGTCGTGCTGCCGAGCAATGCGGAGGAGCACATGGAGGACGGGATGCCGGAGGAGCTTGTGAAGAGACTGTCGCGGCTCAAGGCTGAGGACGTGGCGGAGCAGTTCCACAATGGGGAGATTGTTCTGGGAGCGGATACGGTCGTGGCTGTCGGCAGCCGGATTCTGGGGAAGCCTGCGGATGCTGCGGATGCGGCGCGGATGATCCGGATGCTGCAGGGCAGGACGCATCAGGTCTATACGGGAGTGACGCTGATCGCCTGTGAGGGCCTGGAGAGAAGGGTGAGGACATTTGCCGCAAAGACGGACGTGCATGTCTGTCCGATGTCGGAGGAAGAGATCCTGCGCTATGCCGCTTCCGGTGAAGCTCTGGACAAGGCCGGGGCCTACGGGATCCAAGGCAGCTTTGCGGCCTTTGTGAGCGGGATTGACGGGGAGTATGCCAATGTTGTGGGGCTTCCGGCGGCGCGTGTATATCAGGAGCTGAAAGGAATGATGTCCGAAAAGAGCAAGGCGGATCAATTCTGCGCTTCCTGCTCAGGCGAGTCGTCGTAATTAATATATGTCTGGCCGCGCTTCGGTGCGCGGACGGGGTCATAAGAGATATTCTGGAGGCGGAAGCTGTTCTTGCCGGTTTGTTTTACCTGGTAGAGCAGCTTATCCGCCTCTTCAAATACAGAGGAGTAATCGGGGAAGCTGCCGTCGTTGATGACACAGCCGATGCTGACGCTGAGGAGATCTTTGCTTTCCTGATCCAAAGCGATCCGGTTGACGTCGCCGCAGATCGTATGCAGCTTATGCTCGACGAAGTTGTAGTCCTGCATCCCTGGTGCATAGACGATGAATTCATCGCCTCCCATGCGCATGACGATGTCATTCTGGCGAAAGGACTGGGACAGCGCGATGGAGAATTTCTTCAGGACTTCGTCGCCCGTGGAATGTCCGTAATTGTCATTGATGTGCTTGAAATCGTCGATGTCCATCAGGATAAATGTGCCGGCGATGCCATTTGCAATCATATTACGGATCTTTGTCTCTCCCTCCCGGTTGTAGAGGCCGGTCATCTGATCGTGCTCGGCGCTGTCCTGGGAACTGCGG
This sequence comes from uncultured Lachnospiraceae bacterium, assembly GCA_902803505.1. GTDB lineage: Bacteria > Bacillota > Clostridia > Lachnospirales > Lachnospiraceae > Chordicoccus. Next base: position 4,389 of record CADCQE010000106.1, read on the forward strand.
ATCTTCATGACGTTGTTGATCCGGTCAGAGAGGACGAAGCAGTTGAGGCTCAGGGACATGAAAATGCAGGTGGCAAGGTGCGCCATATCGACTTTGAAGAGCTCGGGGGACTTTGCGCTTTTGTCCAGCAGAATGAAGATCAGGGAATACAGGAGGATGGAAGCGCACACCCGCCAGGGCTTGTCCAGAATGAATACAGGCAGGACCATGATCATGATGGCGAAGGTAAACATCGGCGTCTCTTTGTCCATGACTGTGCCCATCAGGATGGTCATCATAAGAACCGGGAACTGCAGCAGGTAGAACTTCAGTGTGGAGTATTCGATATGCTTCCGGATCGCGAAGATATAGATCAGTGAGGCAATCACAAAATAGGCCAGTAAGTAGAAGTTAGAGCGGAAGGCAAGTGATTTTACGAAGAGGACGTTGACCAGGATGTTCAGCAGAACGACGATCATGCAGAGAAAAAGGAAGATGCCCATTGATTTGCGGTTCGTCTTCCATACTTGACGGCGGTATTTTTTGTATTCGGGAAAATGCAGACGGTTAAGGAAGTCTCGAATCATAGCGAACGCCCTTCGCAGATAGTGTGTGATCAGATGCTGTCACTTATACTAGTTAACCTTAGTAATTGCCGAAGGCAATTGCTTAGATTAACTGCATATAGGGAAAACGAAAGGTTCTGCGCAGC
>CADCQE010000107.1 GCA_902803505.1 uncultured Lachnospiraceae bacterium
ATGTGGAAAAAAGAATGCACTGAAGAAGGTGAAGACGACCACATCCCGCTCCTATACCTTGAAAAAATGGAACGGAAAGAAATTACAAAAGGGAAAGTATTATAAATTTATGGTTGCCGCGCTGGATGAGAACAACAAGGTCATCTCAGTGTCAAAGCTGGTCCATGCAGCGACAAAAGGCGGCAAGGCGGGCAATGCAAAGTCGGTATCCACGACGTCGAAAGCAGATCAGAAAGTAAAGAAGCTGACGCTCAAGGCCGGCAAAACATTCAAGCTGAAAGCAAAAGCAGCGGCGGAATCGAAGGAACAGAAGATCAGTGCACATCGAAGCATACAATTCGAGAGTTCCAACCCAGGCATTGCAGCTGTCTCGAAAAAAGGGCGGATCCGCGCTGTCAGCAGAGGAGTCTGCTATGTGTACGCTTATGCGCAGAACGGGCGCTTCAGCAGGGTCAAGGTAAGTGTGATTGGAAAATGAAACCGAATCACTTGATCCGCATCCCGGCGTGAACCATACGGAACAGTCGAACTGCTCCTTTGTAGTAGAGCTCCTCTGCGCGCTCAAGCGCTTCGTCAAGCTCCATCGGGCCGTCTACGGTCGTCATGATGGAGGCGATTCCGTGATCGTAGATCGCTTCATAGCCTTCTCCAAGGCTGCCGCACAGCGCGACTGCCGGGATCTCATGCTTCCTGGCCCGGTCTCCGACCCCCTGCATGACTTTTCCGAAACAGCTCTGCCAGTCGGTCCTTCCTTCACCGGTCACAACGAGGTCAGTTTTCTCAAGGAGCGCGTCGAATCCGATCAGATCCAGTACGGTTTCGATGCCGGATTTCATCTCGGCGTGAAAGAAGATCTTCAGAGCAGCACCCAGGCCTCCGGCAGCGCCGGACCCGGGAATCTCGTTGGGGTCGATCCCGAACTGGCGGATGAGCACACTTCGGTAATTCTCCATGCCCTTCTCAAGGCGCTCCAGGATCTCCGGCGTGCCGCCCTTCTGCTGCCCAAAGGTGTAAGTTGCGCCGTTTTTGCCGCAGAGCGGATTGGTGACGTCACACATGACCGTGAAGTGTGCGCTGCGGATCTCCTCCGGGATGCCGGATGTATCGATGCGGGCGACTTTCTCCAAATCGCTTCCCCTGCCTTCCAGCACATTTCCGCCGGAATCAAGGAAACGGACTCCAAGAGCGCTCGCGAAGCCCATCCCGCCGTCGTTGGTGGCGGAACCGCCAATTGCAATCGAGAGGCATGAAGCGCCCGCATTGACAGCGGCCAGGACAAGCTCGCCGGTGCCGAAGGTCGTTGTGTTGAGAGGATTTCTCAGCTCTGCGGGTACCATCGGCAGACCGGAAGCCTGTGCCATCTCAATGATCGCTTCCTTGTCGCCGACTTTCCCGTAATACGTCCGAACAGCTTCCATCAGAGGACCGTGAACGTCTGCATAAACACGTTTGCCCTCTCTGGCGAGGATCACGGCATCCGCCGTGCCTTCTCCGCCATCGGCAACCGGAACGCCGGAAACTTTGCAGGGACCGAATACCTCACGAGCCGCCTTACTGAGAAGCTCGATTGTCTTCTCGCTTGATAAAGTTCCTTTGAATGAGTCAGAAGCAAAGAGCAGATTCATTAGTATTCCTCAGATGGATGATTCTTCCTTTTTCATGGGCAGGTAAGGCACGGAGCGCTCAAACGACTGCAGCCAGGGACGAAAGAGCGTCCCTGGTGACTGGGGTGCTCAACAGCTGCACTTACTTTATGTGTTCTGAGACGGCCAGAATATAGCCGGACGGTGACACAACCAGGGTGTATTTCGAAGAACCGGTGTCAACGATTTTGCTTGCTGTTTCGTGTCTCGGCTTTCTGAAGCCGTGAGCCATAAAGAATTCGATCGCTTCTTCGAAATGATCCACGTTCACACGAATCATTGTATATTCGCCATCACCCTTCGCAACGTCTACATAAAAGCCGTTGGCGTCCTTCATCCGGACGTCCGTGGTTTTGCTTTCGCTGATATTTTCTTTGATATGATGCTTTTCAAAACCAAGATCCTCAAACAGCTTGATTGCGGATTCAGGATCCTTTGTAATGATAAGCGGGTTAAAGGTTGTGATTTTCATCGCTTTTCCTCATTGATGGATGATCTTTATTTCAATCTTTTCTACTTTAACACAGGAACTGTGATTTTTCTATGATATTATATTGCTATGCGTTACTATTCACGGCCAATCTGCAATCAATGAGAGCTTGCCTTCTACGGGTCAGCAGGTGAGCAGATCACTCAGGGATAGTCATGAGAATCAGGAGACCAAAGTGACACTTGAAAGCTGAGGCATATTGAGAATGAATTATGTGTATCTTCTTCAGTGCTCGGATGATACGCTCTACTGCGGATGGACAACGAACCTGCAGGACAGATTAGCGGTCCACAACAGCGGTAGCGGGGCGAAATACACACGGTCCCGGCTTCCGGTTCAGCTGGTATACTATGAAGAATATGAGGACCGGCATGAGGCGCTCAGCCGTGAATGGCACATAAAGAGATTAAGCAGGGCAGAGAAAGAAGCGCTTATCGCAGCTTTCGCTGCGACATAAGTGCGAAGCACGGATGGTCTGTGGCCTGTAGAGGGAGGGGCCGAAAATAGTAACCGAGAAAGAGAACGAAGGGATCTGACCATACATGGAGAGAGCCCTTCGGACAGAATGAAATATCAGGGATTCAGGATTTTCAATAAACGATATTGTTATGGATCATTTGCGTTGTGTTGTAGAACGGATTACATATCAGAACCAGGAAAACGGGTACTCCGTGATCAAATGCCGGGCAAAGGGTTATGCTGATCTGGTCACAGTAGTGGGATTGATGCCGGAGACGCATGTCGGTGCGGTTTTATCTCTGGAGGGCAGCTGGAAGGTCGACCCGAAATACGGAAGGCAGTTTACAGCAGAGAAGTTTGAGGAGACCTTGCCGGCAACTGTGTTCGGCATAGAAAAATATCTGGGATCCGGACTTATCAAAGGGATCGGGTCGAAATTTGCAAAAAAGATCGTTCAGAAATTCGGCAAGGACACTCTGGATATTATTGAGGAAAACCCGGACCTCCTCATCGAAGTTCCGGGGATCGGCCAGCTCCGCGTGAACCGGATCAAGAAGAGCTGGGCAGAACAGAAGGAGATCAAGAACATTATGCTCTTTCTGCAGAGCCACGATGTGTCGACCTCCCATGCCACGAAGATCTATAAGACTTATGGCAATCAGAGCATTGAGATTGTGCGGGAAAACCCCTATCGCCTGGCGGATGATATCTGGGGAATCGGATTCCGAACTGCGGATATTATCGCGCGGAAGATGGGCTTCGGCGAGGAGAAATATGCCCGGCTTCGAAGCGGAATCATGTATGCGCTGAACCAGCTGGCGGATGAAGGACACTGCTACGGAACAAGAGAGCAGGTGCTGGCGGCAGCATGTGAGCTCCTGAAGGTGGATGAGACACTTCTTGTCATGACGCTTGATGAGATGCTGCACCAGAGGGATGTCATTGTTGAAAAAGCGGAGATACCACTACAGGCGGGTATGCGGGAAGAGCCTGGGAATTCCGGCATGCAGGAATCCGGAGAGACACAGACCGAAGAAGGGATCTATCTGCAGCCTTTCTTCTTCTCAGAAATCGGGACAGCAAGACGCCTGGCTGCTATTTTGCAGGGAATGCGGAGCTTCAGGGTACAGTCTGACGGACTGCTTGACCGTGTTCAGAAAAAGACCGGTGTGCAGTACGATGAGATCCAGCAGCAGGCGATCCTGGCAGCAGTTCAGAATAAAGTACTTGTATTGACCGGCGGGCCGGGGACAGGAAAAACCACAACTACGATGGGGATTATAGCGGCTTATCGGGAGGCAGGTGCGAAGATCGTACTGGCAGCACCCACCGGGCGTGCAGCGAAGCGCCTCTCTGAGACAACCGGAATGGAAGCGAAAACCATCCATCGCCTCCTGGAAGTAAAGCCGCCGGACGGGTATCAGAGAAATGAAGAGAACCCCCTGGAAGGCGATGTACTGATCGTGGATGAGTGTTCCATGATCGACATCCTGCTGATGTACAATCTGCTAAAGGCGGTCCCGGATGATATGACAATGATTTTTGTCGGTGATGTCGACCAGCTGCCATCTGTCGGAGCCGGGAATGTGCTGTCTGACCTCATTGCGTCAGGCTGCGTACCCGTGGTCAAGCTGGAACGGATCTTCCGCCAGGCGCAGGGAAGCAGGATCATCATGAATGCCCATCACATTAACAAAGGGGAAGCGATTGATATCCGCGGAGGAAGGAATGCGGACTTCTTCTTTGCCGCGCAGGAGTCGCCGGAGGCAGCATCTGATATGATCGTGCAATATGTGGCGGAGAACCTGCCGCGCTACTATCATGTGGATGCGATACGGGATATTCAGGTGCTGACACCCATGCAGCGCGGTGTGGTCGGTGCGATGAATCTGAACCAGAGGCTGCAGGAGGCTCTGAACAGAACAAAAATATGTCTTCGCAGGGGAGGAACCGAGTACCGGATTCATGACAAAGTGATGCAGATCCGGAATGATTACAACAAGGAAGTCTACAATGGAGACATCGGATTTATCAGCAGAGTGGACATGGAGGAGCACGAGCTGTCCGTGAATTTCGAAGGCCGTGAAGTGATCTATGACGCAACGGAACTGGATGAGCTGGTACTGGCCTATGCCTGCACAATTCATAAGAGCCAGGGCAGTGAGTATCCGATCGTAGTCATGCCGTTTATGATGACTCATTACATCATGCTGCAGCGGAACCTGCTCTATACGGGCGTGACCAGGGCAAAGAAGATCCTGGTACTGGTGGGGGAGAAGAGAGCTGTCAGTATGGCAATCAAGAACAACAAAGCCATAGCCAGGAATACCCGGCTGAAAGAGCGAATACGGAAGCTTTTCTTATGACACTGAAGCGAGTATCGCAGATGGGCTGAAGCAGGCAGCAGGGGGAGATACCCTCTCCCCCTGCCTGAAGGTATCACCACAGATCGACATCTCCGTGTTCATCACCCTTGACCCAGAAGGCCTTGTTCTCCTCCGGCTTGACGTAGATCTTGTCCACGCCGGCAGGAGCCTTCTTTTTTATTTCTTCAAGTGTGATCTGATCACCCGTTAGAGATTCGGTCAGTATCTGCGGAGCAGCGGGCTTTTTCTTTGCTTTTTTCGCTTTCTTTTCAGGTGCGCTTTTCACCTCTGCCTTTTCTGAAGCAGTTTCCTTCTTTGCCGCGGTTTTTTTCTTTGGCGCGGATTTTTTCTTCGCCTGCTTTTTCGGCTTGGGAGCTTTTTCTTCCGGAATCTGTTCTGCAATCTCCTCTGCCGGCACTGCGATCTCTTCTACTGGCTCAGCAATTGTCTCAGCCGCTTCCGCGATCTCTTCTATCGGCTCAGCAATTTCCTCAGCTGCTTCCGCGATCTCTTCTGCCGGCTCAGCAATCTCCTCAGCCGCTTCCACGATCACCTCTGCCGGCTCAGCAATTTCTTCAGCTGCTTCCGCGATCACATCTGCCGGCTGGGCAATCTCCTCAGCCGCTTCTGCGATCTCTTCTGCCGGCTCAGCCATCTCCTCAGCCGCTTCCGCGATCACCTCTGCCGGTTCAGCAATCTCCTCAGCCGCTTCCATGATCTCTTCTGTGACTGTGACTGCCTGTTCTTCCGGAGCCGGGGCTGTTTCTTCCGGCTCTGCCTGCTCTTTAGAATCGGGAGCTGCCTTTTTCTCGGCCTCTTCCTTCAGATCCTCCACCGTGATCTTATCCTCGAAGAGGTCATCGATCTTCTTCTCCGCATCTTTCATTGCTTCTGTTTCAGCGTCCATAGCTTTCAGGCCCTGTTCCAGCACTTCTTCCGCAACTACAGGTGCCGCGATCTCCACAGCGGACTTAAGCATCTC
>CADCQE010000108.1 GCA_902803505.1 uncultured Lachnospiraceae bacterium
ACCTTAGTGTCTATTTGCCGAATGATACAAGATATGTGAATAGAGGGGTTTGCTAAGATGAAGAAACTGAATGCATGGAATACTTATGACCTGAAGATGCAGAAGCAGTGCGATGCGTTTGCGCGGGACTATATGAAGTTCCTGGATGAATGCAAGACGGAGCGCGAGTGCATTGACCGTGTTGTCTGTGATGTGGAAGAGGCCGGCTACGTGGAGCTCGCAAGAGCGATCGAAGAGGGAAGGACCCTGAAGGCCGGTGACAAAGTATACAGCGTGTGGATGAACAAATCCGTCGTGCTGTTTAGGCTTGGTACGGATCCCATCGAACAGGGCCTCAACATCCTGGGTGCCCATATTGATTCGCCCCGCCTCGATATAAAGCAGAATCCTCTCTACGAGGATTCCGGCATCGCCTATCTTGATACCCACTACTACGGCGGGATCAAGCACTATCACTATGTGGCGCAGCCCCTTGCGCTGCACGGCGTTGTTGTGAAGAAGGACGGGAGCACCGTTGTCCTGAGCATCGGCGAGGACGAGGAGGATCCCGTGTTCTTTGTCTCGGACCTGCTGATCCACCTCGCGCAAGAGCAGATGGAGAAGAAGGCCTCCAAGGTAGTGGAGGGCGAGAACCTGGATATCATTATCGGCTCCAGTCCCATTGTGATCGACGCGTCCTCTACAGCCGGCAGCAAAGGAAAGGAGAAAGAGAAGGAGACGAAGGATCCCGTGAAGGCGGCGATTCTCTCCATCCTGAAGGAGCAGTATGGGGTCGAAGAGGAGGATTTTGAATCTGCAGAGCTTGAGGTGATGCCTGCAGGCCACGCCAGGGAAGCCGGGCTGGACCGCAGCATGATCCTCGCTTATGGGCAGGACGACCGCGTCTGCGCATATCCGTCTATGAGAGCCATACTGGACGCAAAGGCTCCTAAGCGGACCACCTGCTGTCTGCTCGTCGATAAAGAAGAGATCGGCTCTGTCGGTGCTACCGGCATGCGATCCCATTTTTTCGAAAATGCACTGGCTGAGCTTATGAACCTCGCCGGCGAATACAGTGAGCTTAAGCTCCGCCGCGCGCTCGCGAACAGCTGCATGCTCTCTTCGGACGTAAATGCGGCATATGACCCGCTTTACGCAGCTTCATTTGATAAAAAGAACGCTTCCGAGCTTGGCTGCGGGATGACCTTCAACAAATTCACGGGGCACCGCGGGAAATCCGGATCCAATGATGCCAATGCGGAATATATCGCGCATCTGAGGGGGATCTTTGAAAAAGAAGATATCCGCACGCAGACTGCGGAGCTCGGAAAGGTGGATGCCGGAGGCGGCGGAACTATCGCATATATTCTTGCCCTCTACGGCATGAATGTAATTGACAGCGGCGTCGCAGTGCTCAACATGCATGCGCCCTATGAGGCCACCAGCAAGGCGGATGTGTATGAAGCCTACCGCGGATACAAGGCATTTCTTGAGCATGCGGATTTCAGGAATATGTGATGGGAGCAGGCAGACGATACGGTGCCTGCTTGAGATGAGAAGGGGATTGCAATGGAACAGGACATGCATGAACATCCGTTTCTGCCGGAAGCAGAGGGCCCGGAATCCGGTGACCGGAGTGCGCAGCTAAAGGAGGAAGCCGCTCTGGGAGAACAGGTAAGCAAGATTGTGGCAGAATCGAAAAAAGAGCTGGATACCGGGGAGACAGCACTCCCGGATTATGATTATCACGATGAGATGATCCAGATCGAGATGCTCTTTCAGAGCCACATCCTCTCCTTCGGATATAAAGAGTATACGCTGGAGAATTATGCCGATAAGCGGAGCTTTGACAATTGGAAAGCGAAGGAGGGCTGCCGGGACACGGATGAGATGAGGGCAGGCCTGAATATTGACGGGATTCTCCGGAGCGCCTCTCCATCCGAGGGGGAGGTTCTCACCTATCTTCAGTATGTCATTAATATCTCAGAGCTCTGCCGCCGCTCCTATAATAAGGAGGAGGCGCAGGGCTATGAGTTTGATATCCGCAATTACACCCAGCTGATCTCGAGAGTCCGCGACCTTCTCAGAAGGCTGCGCTACGACTACCGCTATGTCGAAGAAAAAGAATTTATCTTCATTGTTCCCCATGACCCGGCTGCGGACGCGGCCATTCCGGATATCCCTTCAAACCCTCTCTACGGGGCCCTGACAGAGTACCGCAGCACGTCGAGTGCCGGCAACCTGCTCCGCAAGCGGGAGCTTCTGCAGGAGATCGGCAGAACGATAGAGAACTATCCGGACAATCTTCAGAATGGAAACAATATGCTCTACAGCAGGATCGAGTTCCTGCTCAACAACGTAAATATCCGCTATGACAATACTCAGGGCGATGAGCGCGTGGAGAGAATCTCCGAGATGAAAGCGGGAGAGCTCGAGGACTGGTACGATGAGACCTTCCGCATGCTCCTCCTGCGCATTATGCAGAGAGAGAACCTTGAGCGGATCGAGCGGGTGGACAGGCTGGCTTACGAATGCGGGACGAGTATTGAATCCGTGACGGCCGAAGAGATCGCCCAGATCCTGAGCGATCTTCCGGAGGAGAACGGGGAGAAGGAGAGCAGCGAATCCTCCAAGAAGGAAGCCGATGACAGCCCGAAGAGCGCCATCGCTTATTATGAAGAGGAGATGAACCGGGAGAACCAAGTGCCCGTTAAGCGCCACTCTTCTTTGAAGCTGTTCCTCGCTGTCTTAATTGCGGACGTGCTCTTCATGCTGTTCCTGCTGTATTATTTCCACATTATCTGAAGCATCTGACGATCGTCGTGAACGAAATGATCTGCCATCCAGAAGCTTTCGCTTTTCTCGAATAAGCAGTTCATCTCAGCAATTGCCTTCGGCAATTCCTGAGGTAAACGAGTATAACGCCAAAAGGGGCTTTCCGTACATGCAGCAATTGACAATTTTTAAAAACCATAAGCATTATGCACTGCAGGCATTTCTTATCAATCTGCTGATCGGTGTGCTCGGGCTGTCCTGGACGATTTTTATGAAGGGAGGGCTCTTTTCCGTCGCAGGGGATTTTAATGTCCAGCAGATCCCTTTCGCGATGTACGCCAACGATGCGATCAAATCGGGAAATGTGATCTGGGACTGGTCTCTTGATCTCGGCTCGAATTTTATCGGGGGCATGACCTTCTATATCCTCGGCAATCCGTCCTTCTGGCTCTCCCTGCTCTTCCCTTCGGAGGCTTTCATATATGTGGTGGGCTGGATCTACATCCTGAAGTATGCCTTTGCCGGTCTGACGGCTTATCTGTGGCTGAAACGCTTCGTGAAGCGCCCGGAGTACGCTGTGACGGCATCCATCATGTATGCCTTTTCCGGCTTCATGAATGAGAACCTCCTGTTTTATCACTTTCATGATGTCGTGCTTCTCTTCCCCCTGCTGCTCCTCACCTTCGACATGCTGATGGAGGAGCGGAAGAGCGGGCCTTTTATCTTTGCAGTTCTGATCAATGCGATCGTCAATTACTTCTTCTTCTTCGGAGAAGTCTATTTTCTCATTGCCTACTTCATCCTCCGCTATGTTATGAGCGAGGGCATCGAGGCCTGGAAGCGGGTTCCGCAGATCCTTCTGGAGGCCGTTCTGGGGGTGCTGTGCGGCATGCTGCTGCTATGGCCATCTGTCTGCTTTACGCTGCAGAATCCCCGCGTGAAGTTTGACTATTACGGCAACAATTCCCTGGTCTTCTCCACAGAGCGCTATCTCTATATCCTGAAAGCTCTTGTGTTCCCGGGAGAAGTGATGTCGAACCAGAGCGCCGTGATCGAGCACAACTTTGCTTCCTGTGCCGCTTATATTCCTATGGCCGGCATGGTGCTTGTGATTGCATTTTTAAAAATGCAGAAAAAACACTGGGTCACCCGCATGCTGAAATGGTGCCTTGTGATGGCGATTGTCCCCATTCTCAATGCTTCCTTCTCACTTTTTGCCGGGCTCTACCACCGCTGGTTTTACATGCCCGTGCTGCTCTTTGCACTCTGCGGAGCCTATGTACTGGAGGAGCTGGACAGGGAGTCCCGGAACTTCGAGGAACCGACTCCGGCAGAGCGGGCTGTCACCTTCGGCACCGTGGTCTGGGGGCTGATCACGATCGGATTCGTAATGTTTCTTCTGTTCGTCCCCTGGAGCAGCTCCGGGGACAGCAAGATCTTCCGGGAAGACGTGTTCGCCGGCTGGACCTGCATCAGTATCGGCGGAACCCTTGTCACCTGGGTGATCCTGACCCAGGGCGGAAGGCGGCGGCAGTTCTTCTTCCGGATCGGTGTGGGGATCATTGCGGTCGCAACGACAGCTTCCCTTCTCTATCTCTATCACCAGGCAAATGGGGAACTCGCAGACGGTCTTCACGACAGGATTGTGACGTCGGCCGGCTTCGAGGATCCGGGGCCGATGTACCGCTTCCAGAACAGGGACAACCCCGAGACACTGACCCACGGGTACCAGACCAGCGCCAATTTCTGCAGCACGGTCTCCGGGTCGATCTTCCGCTTCTACACGTCCCTGGGACTGAAGCGGGACGTGAAATCTCCGGATGCGCCCGACGGACTTCACCAGCTCATCTCTGCGAGATACCGCTATGAAACCAGCGAAGACCAGGATCTGGGAGAGCCGGTGCAGGAGCTTAAGGGTGCGATCAAGTCCTATTACATCTATGAGGACGAAACAATTCCGCCCATCGGTTTCACCTACGATACATATATGACCGCTTCGGAATTTGCCGAGACGAAAGAGGAGGACCGGGCGATCCTTATGCTGAAGACACTGGTCGTGCAGGACGAGGATGAGCTTCTCGTAAGCGACGTGCTCCGTCACTATGATCCCCTTGTCGACGGTGAGGCCAATAAGGATACTCTGGAATCCATCAGTGCCGCGCATCTTGAGGAGTGCTCCAAAGACACGGAGAGGACGACCTCAAGCTATGCATCTACGATCACGGCGGATTCTGAAAAATATGCATTTTACTCCATTCCGGCCGACTCCGGCTGGAGCGCAGAGGTGAACGGGGAGGAGGCCCTGATTCTGGACATCAATGGCTTTATGGCCGTGAGAGTGTTCGAAGGAGACAACCGGATTGTATTCCATTATGAGGTGCCGGGACTGAAAGCCGGAATCCTCATGACAATTCTGGGCTTTGCCTGCAGTCTCATTTATTGTATTGTTACATGGAAGAAAAGAAAACAAGGGAAGCAAAGCGCTCTTGTCAATGTATGAAAAAAGTCCGAAAATATTTTTGGTTCGTGCCGACAATTCTATGGATGGTCCTGATCTTTCAGTTCTCCGGGCAGCAGGGGGAGGTCTCCGGCGGTGTTTCATTGGAGCTTACTGAGGGATTCGCCCGGATTCTGCACTCCACGGTCATGGGGGACCGCAGCGTTGAGGAGCTGACTGAGATCCTGCATCCGCTGATCCGGAAGGCAGCCCATATGACGGAATATGCGATTCTGTTCGTACTGCTGTTTCTTTCCTTCCGGCAGCTGCTCTCATCGCCTGCGAGCATGGCCGTGTCCATCCTGACTGCATTTGTTTACGCGTGCACAGATGAAATCCACCAGGTCTTTGTGAACGGAAGGAGCGGGAACTTCCAGGACGTATGTGTGGACATGACCGGCGTGCTTGCCGCCGTCATGATTGTCTTATTTCTTTACAGTTCCCGGCAGCCGCGCCGGCCCGGGCCGGAAGCGGTGAAAATGAATGATATGGAGAAGGAAGTATGATTGAAGCGATTAATGTCACTTACCGCGTGGGGAAAAAGGCCCTCTTTGAGGACGTGAACATCAAGTTTACCGAGGGAAACTGCTATGGACTGATCGGGGCGAACGGCGCCGGGAAATCCACATTTCTGAAAATCCTGAGCGGCCAGCTGGATACTACCAACGGCACAATTGCCCTGACGCCGGGCGACCGCATCTCTTTTCTGGAGCAGGATCATTTTAAGTATGATGATTACGAAGTGCTGGACACGGTCATTATGGGGAACCCGCGCCTCTATGAAGTCATGAAGGAGAAGGATGCCATCTATATGAAGGAGGATTTCTCCGATGAGGACGGCATCCGGGCCTCCGAGCTGGAGGCGGAATTCGCAGAGATGAACGGCTGGGAGGCGGAATCCGATGCCGAGGCGCTCCTTACGGGGCTCGGCATTGAGCCGGAGCTCCACCACCAGGTCATGGGCAGTCTGGACGGCCCTCAGAAGGTGAAGGTCCTGCTGGCCCGGGCTCTGTTCGGCAACCCGGATATTCTCCTGCTCGACGAGCCGACGAACCATCTGGACCTGGACGCGATCGAGTGGCTGGAGGAATTCCTGATCAGCTTCCCGAATACGGTCATCGTGGTCTCCCATGACCGCTATTTCCTGAATAAGGTCTGCACACAGACGGCGGATATCGACTACGGGAAGATAAAGCTCTTCGCCGGAAACTACGATTTCTGGTTCGAATCCTCCCAGCTGCTTGTGAGGCAGATGAAGGAGCAGAACCGCAAGAAGGAAGAGCAGATCAAGGAGCTGAAAGAATTCATCGCCCGCTTCTCGGCAAATGCTTCGAAATCCAAGCAGGCCACCTCCCGGAAGAGGGCTCTGGAGAAGATCGAGCTTACGGCCATGGTGCCGTCGAGCCGGAAATATCCGTATATCGATTTCCGTCCGGACCGCGAGATCGGCAACGATGTGCTGTTCGTGGAGCACCTGTCCAAGTCCATCGACGGGGAAGTGATCTTCAAGGACCTGAATTTCATCATCAACCGCACGGACAAGGTGGCCTTCGTCGGCGGCAATGAGCGGGCCAAGACCACTCTGTTTGAGATCCTCGCGGGAAGAATGGAACCCGATGAGGGCTACTATAAGTGGGGAATCACTACGTCCCAGGCTTATTTCCCGAAGGATTACTCGGACGAATTCGACAATGACCTGACCATTGCGGACTGGCTCACGCAATATTCCGAGAATAAGGACACTACTTATGTCCGCAGCTTCTTAGGCCGCATGCTCTTCGCGGGAGAGGACGGCGTGAAGAGGGTGCGTGTGCTCTCCGGCGGTGAAAAGGTCCGCTGCCTGCTCTCCAAGATGATGATCTCGGGGGCGAATGTCCTGATCTTCGATGAGCCCACGAACCATCTGGACATGGAAGCGATTACGGCGCTCAACAACGGGATGATTAAGTTCCCGGGAGTGATCCTGTTCACTTCGAGAGACCACCAGATTGTGGAGAGCACCGCAAACCGCATCATGGAATTCCTTCCGGACGGCACTCTGATTGACAAGATCGGAACCTATGATGAATACCTGGCAAGTGATGCTATGGCCAAGAAGCGCCAGATCTATATTGCGGCTGAGGACCAGGAGGACAACTGATCCGGCTGTTTTGCGCGCTTATGAAGGGCCAGGAGGACGACGAATACAAGATGTCTTATATCGCAGTGTCAGCGCTCTCGATTTTCGGAGAGCTGCTGCTGTACTTCCTCATAGGGGGCATTCTCCCGTTCTCAGGGAAGAAGGAGAAGAAATCTCTGTTTGAGACGGTGATTGCGGGATGGGTCGTGACAACGGCCCTCTTTGAGGTGATTGCGCTGATCACTGTCCGCAGCGGACTGAGCCTGACGTCCTTTGCGCAGGCTGCGTCGGTGATCCTCGCCCTGATGATCGCCTTCTCTGTTGTGCTCAATTTCCAATCGATCTTCCGCGGCACCTCTGTGGCTTCCGGGGGATTCCATCTTCCTTTTTCCACGTTTCTTGTCCTGCTGGCAATCGGCGCCAGTGCGGCGCTCGCGCTGGTCCTGCCTGCTTCCGGTGATCCGGGGCATGTCCTGTCCCAGATGGCGGCGGACCTCGCTTCTGATACGATGGCTGTTGCCGTGCCGGGGAGCGATACGGTAAAGACGGTTCTCACACCGCAGGAATTCCTTGTCCGCTACAGCTCCTTTGACATATTTTTGTGCAAGCTGACCGGACTCAATCCGCTGATCCAGATGCGCATCGTAAGAACTGCGGTCACGGCACTCCTGAACGGCATGCTGATCTACCGCATCTTCGTGCGCCTCTTTGAGCGGAATCCCCATCAGGGAGCTGCTGCCTCTCTCCTGACCATCCTTGCGGGAATTGCTTTCCGCACTTTATATACGCCTTACGGCATGCTCTATGCCGAGGGATGGAGCGGGAATGCCTCCCTGAGCCTTGTCCTGCTCCCGGCACTGATCCTGATCGTCCTGGCCCTGTATGACCAGAGAGACAGCCACAGGCCCCAGATTCTGCTCATCATCAGCGGAATTGCCGCAGTGTCCCTGTCGCCGGTCTCGCTGATGGTCTATACGCCGGCGATGATCGCTGCGCTCCTGAGCCTTGCGATTGCGGGAAGACAGCCGAGACAGCTCATTGTACTGATGCTCTCCCTGCCAATTCCTGCCGCGGCAATTCTCTTTTACTATTCTGCCGCGTATGTTTCGATCATCTGATGCGAATGTCCGTGAAAAGTAACATCCAATTCTCAAGTCTGACAAGGATAAGACGAGGGGTCCGAGATGACGATATACGAGACAACCGAATCCGGTCTGTCATTTTTAGTCAAAACGATAAGGCTTTATCAGCAGCCCGGTATCTTTCTCTATGCAGCCGCGGTGCTGCTCATTATCGCTGCCTTCTTAGGCAGCAGGAAGCTGCGCACCGCATTCTTCTGGCCGTCTCTGCTGCTGGCGTTTACGCTCTTCAATCCGTATCTGTTTCCCTTCCTGTTCCTTCGGTGGCCTGAGCTCATCGAACAATACTACAGTACGTTCTGGGCCGTCCCGGTTACCATGATCCTTGGAGCGTCCGCGGCGGTAGTTGCATGGCGCTTTCAGAAGATCTGGGCGAGAACCCTTGTCCTCCTGGCCGCTGCGGCGCTCATCGCCGCCGGAGCCGTGCCCTCCATTCGTGCTTACCGGCACATTGTCATGCCCTCGAACTTCATGAAGTCGGATCCGGAGCTCGTGACACTGTGCGATTATATCGCGGATTATTCTGAGATGGATCATCCCCTGGTGGCATTTGAGCGGGAGGACTTTGCTGACGAGGCGGCTGCCTACGACCCGAGTATCCGGATCTCAGACCTTCTGTATGCGCCCGGGGCGGAAGAGAGCGGGGAAGTTGGGCGGACCAACGGCGAGCAGTTCATTATCATCAGCAAGCAGAATAAAGCGCTGGCGGCTTCCGTGAAGCAGGCAGGCTACCGGGCCGTTGCCCACACCCCGGACAGCCTGGTCTTCGTTCCCAGGGACTGATTCTTCCCCCTTTGTCCCTGCTTGAAAAAAATTTGTTCATCGAAATGGTTTCGTAGACACATAAGGCTCTCCCGTGATATACTTATTCACAGTATGAAAAGGTGCAGTAAGCGCTTTTTTCAAAGATATAAGGAGGAATGGAAAAACATGGCAAACAGAAAAATGCTGACGATGGATGGAAACGAAGCTGCAGCGCATGCCTCGTATGCGCTTACAGAAGTTGCAACCATCTATCCGATCACCCCTTCATCCGTCATGCCTGAGCATGTCGATGAGTGGGCGACCGCTGGCCGCAAGAACATCTTCGGTCAGGAAGTCCAGGTAACAGAGATGCAGTCCGAGGCGGGCGCTGCCGGTGCTGACCACGGCTCACTTTCTGCGGGCGCGCTGACGACTACCTTCACCGCTTCCCAGGGACTTCTTCTCATGATCCCGAATCTCTACAAGGTTGCCGGCGAGCAGCTTCCGGGCGTCTTCGACGTATCCGCCCGCGCTGTTGCCAGCCACGCACTGTCGATCTTCGGTGACCACTCAGACGTGTACGCATGTCGTCAGACAGGCTGTGCAATGCTCTGCTCCTCATCCGTACAGGAAGTCATGGATCTGACACCTGTCGCTCACCTCGCAGCTCTCAAAGGCAGCCTGCCTTTCATCAATTTCTTCGATGGCTTCCGCACATCCCACGAGATCCAGAAGATTGAAGCCTGGGATTACGAAGACCTCAAGGATATGGTGGATTTTGATGCTGTTCAGCGCTTCCGCGACAAGGCCCTCAATCCCAATCATCCTCATGAGATGGGCTCCGCGCAGAACCCGGATATCTTCTTCCAGGCCCGCGAAGCTTCCAATCCGTACTATGATGCACTTCCCGCCATTGTCCAGGAGTACATGGACAAGGTCAATGCCAAGATCGGCACGGATTACAAGCTCTTCAATTATTACGGCGCTCCGGATGCCGAGAGCGTGATCATCGCGATGGGTTCCGCTTGCGATACCATCGAGGAGACCATTGACTACCTCATGGAGAAAGAGGGAGCGAAGGTCGGCGTCGTGAAAGTGCGCCTGTACCGCCCGTTCTCCGAGAAGGCTCTCATCGAGGCCATCCCGGACAGCGTCAAGGTCATCAACGTTCTCGACAGGACGAAGGAACCCGGCGCAGGCGGCGAGCCCTTATTCCTCGACGTTGTGGCAGCCCTCAGGGATGCCAAGTTCAAGGATGTCAGAATCAACGGCGGAAGATACGGCCTTGGTTCCAAGGAC
>CADCQE010000109.1 GCA_902803505.1 uncultured Lachnospiraceae bacterium
AGCTTGATGTCACTTCGGTCTGCGTCGTCGAATCCGACAATCGAGATCGCAGGGATCATCCCTGTCTCGGGAATCGCGGACTCTGCGTGATAGACAGCCATCCACTCACAGATGGTCTGGAGATAGATATTGGGATTTCCCGCATACTGATACGTCCACAGGGCGGTCTGTGCCTCATCTTCGGGAAGCTCCCCCGTACTCTCCACTTCAACGACAGCGCTCTCTTCCTCCTCCACGGGAATATCAATGATTTCCTCCTGGAACTCGTCGCTGCTTTCGACGTCAATCGCAATGAATTCATCTTCCGGAGTCTCTACAACGGTCTCGTCTGCAATGATCTCCTCGTCAGGCACCTCAATGACTTCCTCCTCGACCGGCTCCTCGGTCTCCATGAGGACCGCTTCTTCCTCCGCAAAGACAGGGAGGCACGAGCTCACCATCGTCCCGGCGAGCAATACTGCAAGCAGCTTTTTTCCAAACCCTTCTTTCATGTAACAACTCTCCCTATTTCCTTGTTCCTGTGAATACAGCCCCTCTGCTTTTGTCTTGCTTCCACCATTTTCCTTATGAAGCGCGAAAGATATTCTGGGCGGAATAGCTCTTTGCCTCTGCGGTCATCGTAATCGGTCTGTCGGGGAGAGGATAATCACTCACGGAGAGCTCCGGCAGCTCCACACCGCAGCTCGAATAGAGATACGTGCCAACCGAATTGCTTCCGATCAGACAGTAATAACGGAGCGGCTTCCCGGCATATCCCTGATCATTCGTGCAGTCCACCATATACCATGAGCCCCCGATCTTGACGTAGTTGGTCAGATGGGGAACATTGTTCAGCAGGACATTCACGCAGATACATTTGATCCCGAATTTATCGCAGAGCAGTTTATATGCGCGTGCAAATCCTGCACACACTGCTTTCTTCTTCACAAACACACCATAGGCCGACTGGTCATAGCTGGTCTGCACGTATCTGCAGTTGCTGCAGACCCAGTCGTGCAGGATCACTGCTTTCTCCGCTGTACTCTTTCCCTTGCATTTCTTCTTCAGGGATTTCACGACAGCCTTGACTCTCTTGTTAAATGCTGCCTTCTGCTTGATCGCATTCTTCCAGCTCGCCAGGCGAAAATAGGAATAGCCGAACCCGTAACCGGAGCTATACGTATTGCACCAGAAATACTCGGGATAATCATTGAGCACCCACATCCCCGCATACTCAAGGCTGAAGCCTCTGGATTCCACCGAGATAATCTTGCCGTCTCCCTGCGCCCAGGTCTTCTTTAGCTTCTTATAGATCTGTTTTTTGTAGCCGGACAGATGGCTGCCGTAATATGTATATGGTTTTGTTGCTGCAGATGCCTCTACAGAACAAAATCCCAATATCATAACAAAACAAATGCAAAGATACAGGAATGGTCTTTTCAAACGCATTCTCATATACACCCCTTTCTTTTGTTATGCCTGCTTCTTTCAGGTCTGTCTGAAAAAGCCTCACGATTCGGAAGGTCGAAAACAGTCTTTGTATGACCACAATGAGGGACGCGAAGCGTCCCGGGGTCTTTCATATGTTTACAATATACGCTATTGGAACAAAGTGCGTCAAGCAAGGAAATCGTTGTGATTCAATTCCTGTATTTCCTCAGGGCAAAGGACATCGTGGTCCCCTCTCCTTCTTTGCTCGAAACCCAGACTCTTCCCCCGTGGTCCTCAACGATCTTCTTCACAATGGACAGCCCGATCCCGGAGCCGCCTGCCTCAGAGTGGCGGGAGGAGTCCGTGCGGTAGAAGCGGTCAAAAATATTTGCCAGGTCTCCCGAAGCAATGCCCTTCCCATTGTCCTCGAGGCTGATCTGAACCTCATCGCCGAGCTCTGACACGCGGAGATAGATGATCTTGTCCTCTTTGTCCGTATATTTCACAGAATTATTGATGATATTGTGGAGCACCCTCGTGAGCTGCTCCGCATCCGCGATGATCATGACCTCTGGATTTACGACATTTTCATAATAAAAATGAATCCCCTTCGACCTCATGTCATCCCGGATTTCATCCGAAGCATCATCAAAAAATCCCTTCACGTTGACTTTGTCAAAGGAGTACGGCATGCGGTTCGTTGTAATGCGGGAATAGAAGGAGAGCTCGTTGATCAGCAGGTCCATCTCATTTGTTTTGTTGTAAATTGTGCGGATGTAGCGGTCCATCTTCTCAGGGGAATCTGCGACCCCGTCCATGATTCCCTCGCAGTACCCCCGCACTGCAGATAAAGGCGTCCTGAGATCATGGGAGATATTGGAAATGAGCTCCCGGTTCTGCCTGTCGAATTCCATCTTGACCTCATTGGCCTGCTTCAGCCGGATCCGCATCTGCTCAAAGGAATCGAAGAGCTCCCGGATCTCCTCCACATCCCCCTCAGGCATCAGCTCAAATTCCAGGTTGCCGTCCCGGATCTCCTTCGTCGCCCGGGTGAGCTTCGTAAGGGGGGAATTGATGCTCCGGTAGAGCCAGACACTTAAGATCAGGGCAGTAATCACCAGGACCACAATCATGGAAAAGCCTATATTGAGCAGGATCGAGCGGCTCGTCGCACCCATGTTCCAGAAATCAATTCCATACCTCGTCCTGAGAAGATCGGCCTGTAAAAAAGCCGTGCCGATGAGGAAGACAATCGTCAGCACCACCGGCACAAGAATAATGATAATAAATGCTGTAAACAGCTTTCGTTTCAGTTTCATCCTAAATACTTCTTCAGTTCATCCACTTTATCCAGCTTCTCCCATGGGAGATCGATGTCCGTTCTTCCAAAATGTCCGTAAGCCGCTGTCTTTTTATAGATCGGACGGCGCAGATCCAGCATCTTGATGATCCCTGCGGGGCGGAGATCAAAATGCTCACGGATGATCTGTGTGAGCTTCTCGTCTGAGAGCCTGCCGGTGCCAAAGGTATTGATCATGACCGAAGTGGGCTGCGCCACGCCGATGGCATAGCTGAGCTGGATTTCGGCCTGGTCCGCAAGGCCGGCCGCCACTACGTTCTTTGCCACATAGCGGGCAGCATAAGCGGCGGAGCGGTCCACCTTTGTGCAGTCTTTTCCGGAAAATGCACCGCCGCCGTGGCGCGCATAACCGCCATAGGTGTCAACAATAATCTTGCGTCCCGTGAGGCCGGCATCTCCGTGAGGCCCCCCGATGACAAAACGGCCGGTTGGATTTACGAAAAACTTTGTCTTGCTGTCGATGAGCTCTTTCGGAAGAACCGGATCAAAGACATATTTCCGGATGTCCTTGTGGATCTGCTCCTGAGAGACCTTGGGACTGTGCTGCGTAGAGATAACGACCGCCTCCAATCTGGAGGGCTTTCCGTTCTCATCATATTCAACAGAGACCTGGGACTTGCCGTCCGGACGGAGATAAGGCAGAGTGCCGTTCTTGCGCACTTCCGTCAGCTTTCTGCAGAGCTTATGCGCCAGGTCGATGGGATACGGCATATACTCCGGGGTTTCATTTGTGGCATAGCCGAACATCATCCCCTGGTCACCTGCTCCAATCGCCCCGATCTCCTCATCGGACATATTTTCTTCAAGGGCCTTCAGATCCTCCTTCGTCTCCAGGGCATTGTCGACACCCATGGCGATATCCGCAGACTGCTGGTCCATAGCCACCAATACGGCACAGGTATTTCCATCAAAGCCCGTTGCAGCGTCATCGTAACCGATCTCTTTGATCGTCTCGCGAACAATCGTCTGGTAATCGAGATGCGCCTTCGTTGTGATCTCTCCCGTCACAAGAGCAAAGCCTGTGCAGACAGCCGTCTCACAAGCCACGCGGCTCATAGGATCCTGGGCCATACAGGCATCCAGAATCGCATCTGAGATTGCATCACAGACCTTGTCAGGATGTCCTTCAGTAACTGACTCAGATGTAAATAATCTCTTTTCTCCCATAATACCCTTTTCTCTCCTTTTCGTGTGTAGATTCCAACTCTTTCCCATCTCTTATCTAGCAGACATGTTTTATTGCAATAGACACTTCAATGGCAATTCCTATTCCATATAAAAACCGATGTGCTTCTTAAAGCAAGCACACCGGAACAAGTCTTCGCCCTTATTGTTCGATCACTCGCTTGAGGTTGGCACCTTCCCGACCCGCCGGGAGGTTGTCACGGCTTCACAGACCCTCTTCGTCTCCGCCGTTCTGAATAAGAGATGATATATGAAATTATACTG
>CADCQE010000110.1 GCA_902803505.1 uncultured Lachnospiraceae bacterium
GATCCAACCGCCTCGGCGGACAGGATATCCTCTGCCAGCGCCCGCTTTTTCTCCTGCATCTCCACAATCCTCTCTTCGATCGTGTTCCGGAGGATCAGCTGGTACACCGTGACCACCTTCTCCTGCCCGATGCGGTGGGCGCGGTCCGTGGCCTGGTTCTGTACTGCCGCATTCCACCAGGGATCATAGTGGATGACCACGTCCGCCCCTGTCAGATTGAGCCCTGTGCCGCCGGCCTTCAGGGAGATCAGGAACACCGGCGTATCATCACTGTTAAAGGCTTTTGCCATCTGGAGCCGCCGCTCCTTCGGCGTTGCCCCCGTGATGACGTAATAGGGAATCTGTTCCGCCTGGAGATCCTTCTCCAGCAGCGCCAGCATGGAAGTAAACTGCGAGAAGAGGAGGGCCTTATGTTCCCCCTCGATGCAGCTGCGGATGAGCTCCATGCAGGCCTCCCGCTTGGCGGAGTCCCCTCCGTACGCCTCAAACACCAGTCCCGGGTCACAGCAGATCTGCCGGATCCGCATGAGCTCGGCAAGGATCTCAATCCGGCTGTGGGAGAAGTCTTCATCGGTCTGCTTCTGCAGGTCCTCCCGCATCCGCACCACCTGGGCATTGTAAAGCTTCTGCTGCTGCCCGCCCGCTTCAAAGCCTGCATAGCGGATCTCCTCCAGCTTATCCGGGAGGTCCCTCAATACCTCCTTCTTGGATCTTCTTAAGATAAATGGAGACACCATCCGCTTCAGCCTCTCGAGAGCCTCTGTATCCTGCAGCTTCACGATCGGCTGTTCAAATTCATTCCGGAAGCTGCTGTAATCATAGAGGAAGCCAGGCATCAGATAATCGAAAATGCTCCAGAGCTCGCTGAGCCTGTTCTCAATCGGCGTCCCGGTCAGCGCAAAACGGGCCCCGGCCCGGATCAGCTTAACGGATTTTGCAGCCGCAGTATTGTGATTCTTGATATACTGCGCCTCATCAATAAACTCAAAGCGGAAGGACTTCCCCTCATACTCGGCAATATCCCGCTTCAACAGATCGTAAGAGGTCACGAGGACATCACTGGCCTCTGCATTTGCAATCAGGAGCTTCCGCTCCTCTGCGTTTCCCACAACCACAAGAACCGAGAGCGAAGGTGCAAAGCGGTGCAGCTCCTCCTCCCAGTTGTAGACGAGAGAAGCCGGGCACACAACGAGGGAAGTAACCGGCTTCTCCTCTCCCTGCGGCAGCTCGATCTCATTGTGATCGGCCAGCATCACGGCGATGGCCTGCAGAGTCTTCCCAAGTCCCATATCATCCGCCAGAATGCCGCCAAAATGGTACTCATCCAGCGTGCGCATCCAGCGGTAACCCGTCATCTGGTATTTCCGCATGACTCCCTTCAAGTTGTCCGGAATCACATAATCCGCATCGGAGACAGTCTTGAACTCTTTTACCAGCTTTTTAAAATGGGTGTCGCGCTCGGCGTACACGTCCTCCATCTGCTCGAGCATCAGATCCAGATACAGGGCGCGGAACAGCGGGATCTCCATCTTCCCCTTCGCGAAGTCCTTCGGCGAGACGTTGAGGGTCTGCATCAGCTCCACAAGCTTCGCAAGCTCTTCATTCTGGTCAAGTCTCAGGAAATCGCCATTTTTCAGGCGGACAAAGGAGAGCTTCTTTCTGTACCCATCGAAGACATGGGCCAGCTCCTCGGGAGACAGCTCCTCCGAGGTGAGCGTCAGATCCATGATGCCGCTCTCCACGGAGACCCCCGCGCTGAAGGGTACCTTTTTGCGAAGCTTCAGCCGCATAAAGCGGTCTGTCGCCTTGACCTCACTGATGCGGAGCAGTTCTGTAAGTCCGTGATCCAAAAATGCATAGAGCGGAAGCTCCCCCTTCTCCGTGAGGAAGAGCTCTGCGCTGTCATCCCGCTCGGGGAGATAGCTGCCAAGCAGCTCCATGAGCTTCGTCTCGCCCAGGGTGTCCCGATAGTGCTCCGGAGTTTTCTTTCTGCTCTTCCAGCCGTACACATCAAAGGGGCTGTGGCGGAGCGACCCGTAATAGACGAAGGGCCTGCACAGGACGCAGTCCTGGTCCACATCGAGATAGCAGACAAAGGCCGCCTCCTCAGGGAGGTATTTCTCCGGGATGCTGGGATCCGCTTCTTCAACTTCAGCATATTCCCTCAGCTTCGGCAGCGCCTTTCGATAAAAATCCGACAATGCAGTGCGTCCGATCTGCAGCCGGATCATGCCGCTTGAATTAACGCTCCTGTAGAGTGCATCGAGAGCCGCAGACTCCTCTTTCGGAATTCGTTTCAGCGAATCCTTCTCGATCGCATAAGCAAAAGCAGAGCCATGGAGAAGCTCGGGCAATCTGCCCTTCAGCACCACGCCCTCAAAGCGCCGGTTCTCCTTCTGATAGAAGGGGTCCAGTGTCAGGACCGGGCGCAGATGACCTTCCCCGACTGTCAGTGTGAATTTCTCCTTGCTCCTGTTCCATGAAGCGCCTATAGATCGCTCCACATCTACTTTTTCCCCCTCCATCGCATTCACAAAACGATCCAGGATCTCAGCCACAAGAGGAATCTTATCTGTCAGCTTCTGCCATCCTGCTGTATAGTCATAAAAATACACGTCGGAGTCCGGGTTTGCGTCATTTCCGAGGAACAAGCGCAGAGAATGAATCGCATCTTCCACAAAGGTCACCCACTTGAGCCCATGCTCATCGAGATACTCTTTCCCCAGATGAAGAGAAGTGCTTTTCCCAAACTGCTCATATTGGTGCTGCTCCATATCCTTCAGGAAGACGGGCAGGTTCTTGATCTTATACAGGCGCTTTGTCCCCACCTGAAACTGGACGCTCCAGTTCCCCCGCTCATCAATGCGCAGCTGCGGCGACAGCTTCAGTGTCTCCCCGGTCTGCTCCTCTTCTTTTTGAGAGAGGGCGGAGCCGAACACACCCAGAAAGCTCCTCGCATCCACAGTGGTAATGTCTCCGATATTATTGTTTTCCAGATACTGTTCCGTAGCAAGGAGCGCTGCGTACTCATGGCAGCAGAGCTCGTGTCCGATGGGATTCCCCGCGGGTTTTTCGGGGAAACATTTCCAATCCTGGCAATGGGAATACAGCAGCGTGTTCCAATTATAGATCTGATCTACATACCAGGTTCCGTATTTGCTGTGCTGTCTCACGCGAAGTCGAACTTCCTGCTCGTCATCCTCTTTCTCATCGCCCTTGCCTCGATAGTAGGTCAGCTGCCTCGGGATCCGGAACATCCCAAGGGAGAACTCGGTCTTCCCCATAGCCCCTCTGGTGATCAGCTTCTCTGTCTCCATGCGGACACTCGTCGGGATCTTCAGCCCTTTCCGGAACTGCGACGTATCAAAAAAGCGGTATTCCTCCAGCTCGGCTCTCGCTTTTTCATCCTCAGGGGAGACGGCCTCCGCTCTGTCCCTGCTGTCCTGTGCACTTAATTCCTGCAGAAGCTCGAGTCCCTCGCGGTGGAGTGTGACAAGCGGAGAGTCCTTTGGGGCTTTCTTCACCGGCTTTGCAGCAGAGGAATTGGATTTGGCGGATTTCGTTCCCTCCAGACGCTTTGCTGCCTCCGCATCCGCAAGATCATCGCTGATAGAGAACTCCCAATCCTCATATATATCTTCCAGGAACATCAAGGCAGCTGCCATATGTCTGCAATAATGTTTTTCTGCGGCCTCATTACAGCTGCATTTCATCGCATAGATTCCATAACCGTCATCAAGAATCTCGACCTTGTAATTCCGGTCATCGCGCACCGTCGCATAGAAGCCGCGTTCATCCTCGCCCGGTTTTTTTGCCTTTCCCTTAAGATAGAGGCTCTCCCCTTCGGTATAGGTCTCATCATCAAATAGTGCTCTCCAACTGTATTTGGATTCTTCTTTGTAATTGCTCATCTTTCACTCATCTCTTTTTTAAATCGGGCAAAATCCCCGAGCGCAATCCACCCGGTCCTGACAATCTTCGAAAGATTCATGGAGTTCACGCCCTTCTTCCGGGGCTTAAAGGAGATCTGCCTGAAAGCGATCTTCTCCTTATAATAGGCAAAATAGGTGGTAATCATAATATTCGGAATATGATAATCAGAAGGCAGCCTGCAGAGATATTCCTTCAGCCGGTCCGCCCGCATGAGGCGGAAGGGCGCATTTGCATCCGGAACCTTCACCCCGAAAAACCCTCTGACCAGCAGACAGACCACTCTCTCGACAAAGGCGCGGTCCTGGCCGTCCCCTCGCTCTTTCCTGTAGCCGAAGATCGCGGCATAGCGGCGGCGCCGTTTCCAGAATGCATCAAACTCATCCGGATCCGTCTGTCCATCGGAATCTGTCTGAAAGACATAGTCTGCTCCACTGCGAATTGCGTAATCGTAGAGCGCGATCAGCTTCGGCCCGTGATACTGGCAGCCGGTGTCCAGAGCTTCCAGCTTTGTGAAGCCGCCGGCCCTCATCTCTTTCAGGATTTCGCGGGTTCTGTCTGTGCTGCCGGAATCCGCCACTACCAGTCTCGACCGGTCAGACGCATCCTCCAGCTTCGGATACCACTGCTCCACTACCGCCCTGATATTCTCCGCTTCATTATAAGCGGGCATAACAATGTATAAAGTGTCCATCAATCACTCCATCTCGCATCTTCCAACATATTTTTTTATTCTATTCCTTTTCTCCTCAGTGGGTCAAGGGGGCGGTTGCTACATCCCCCCCATAAGTGCTACACTATAGCTGTTAAGGAAATGCTCTGCTTCACAGAAGCTTTCGCTTTTCCCTATATGCAGTGAATCTATCGTCGTTAACGAAATGACCTGCTATGCAGAAGCTTTCGCTTTTCCCAATTCGCAGTGAATCTAAGCCATCGCCTTCGGCGATTACTCAGGTTAATTGGTATATGTGGAAGTACACAAGGAGGCATAAAAAGCGCAAATGGCTAACATAAGCTTGTTGATCGCGGGAGGGTCCGGCAACAGAATGGGCCAGGATATCCCAAAGCAGTTCCTCACGGTAAATGAGAGACCTGTCATCGTCTATACCTTAGAGGCCTTCGAGAAGCATCCGGAGATCGATGCCATAGCCGTTGTGTGCATCGAGGGATGGGAGCAGGTCCTCTGGGCTTATGCCGGACAATTCAATATAAAGAAGCTTAAACTTGTAATCCCCGGCGGAAGAAACGGACAGGACTCCATACGGAACGGTGTATTCGAACTTGAAAAGCACTTCGCTCCGGATGATATTGTTCTGATCCACGATGCGATCAGGCCTATGGTCAGCGCCGAGATCATCTCCGACAATATCCGCGTGGCCATGGAATATGGAAATGCAACGGCTGTCATTCCCTGCGCAGAGGCTATGCTCCAGACAGAGGACGGCATTGTCTCAGCCGGCTCCTATCCCAGAGATCAGTTAAAGAGAACCCAGACACCACAGGCTTTCCACCTTGGCCAGATCTGTGACTTGCACCGGAGAGCCCTTGAGAAGGGGATCACGAATTCCGTTGCATCCTGTACACTGATGATCGAGATGGGGGAAAAGGTTTATTTCTCCGTCGGATCCGAGAAAAATGTAAAATTGACGACCGTTGAAGATATCGATATCTTCAAAGCACTCCTCACCGCCAAGAGATCGGATTGGCTGAAAGACTGAGATGAATATTTACAACAGCAGACAATGGATAGAAGACCTGGACCATATCATTGATTCCTTCCCATGGATGAAAGCATATGCCGGAAAAAGCGTGATGATCACCGGAATCGGCGGGCTTGTCTGCTCTGCCGTCGCCGACCTCCTCATCCGTTACAATGAGACCCACGAAGAGCCGGTCACTGTCGTCGCAGCGGCCAGATCCCGGGAGCGGATCAGAGAGCGCTTTGGCATATACTTTGACCGGCCCTATTTCCATTTTACACAATACGATGCAACAAAGCCGGAGCTAAGCATTCCCTGTGCAGTCGACTACATCATTCACGGCGCAGGCAACTCCTCCCCTGACCGGATCACCAAGGAGCCGGTAGAGACCATGCTCAGCAACATCACCGGGCTGTATGAATTGCTGCAGTACTCAAGGGAGAATCATGTGACGCGCCTGCTCTATATCTCCAGCTCGGAGGTCTACGGAAAGAAGCAGGACAGCCTTCCTTTCCGGGAGGACCAATATGGCTATATCGATATTCTGGATGCACGGAACTCCTATTCTGTGGGCAAGAGCGCCGCTGAGACCTTGTGCGTCTCCTTCGCCGATGAGTACGGAACGGATTCCGTAATCATCCGCCCCGGCCATATCTACGGTCCTGCGGTGACGAAGTATGACCTCCATGTCTCTTCGAAGTGGGCCCGCGACGCCGCAGGCGGCAGGGATATCGTCATGAAAAGTGACGGCTCACAGATCAGAAGTTACTGCTATTGTCTGGACTCGGCAGCCGCTATCTTGACCGTCCTGCTCCGGGGTGAGAATTGCCGCGCCTACAATATTTCCAATCCGGATTCCATCATCAGCATAAGAGAGATGGCGGAGATCCTCGCGAAGAGCGGCGGCGTCCGACTGGAATCAGAGCTCCCCACTGAGGAAGAGAGAAAAAGCTTCAACCCCATGAGCAACTCCTCGCTGGACAGCGGGAGCCTGCTGGCGCTCGGCTGGCACGGATGCTTTGATGCCGAGACCGGTTTTGATCACACCGTCAGAATTCTCAGGGAAATGCACTCCTTGTGAACTAAGGTGAACTCGTATAGAACATTGAGCAAATATCCATGAATAAGAATCTCGCAGTCATAGGAGCCAGTTATCTCCAGCTCCCCTTAATCCGAAAAGCAAAAGAGATGGGCTTCCGGACGCATGTGTTCGCCTGGGCCGCAGACGATGTCGGCGAAAAGGAAGCGGACCATTTCTATCCGATCAGCATCACTGAGGTCGATGAGATCCTGGAGAAATGCAGAGAGATCGGTATCTGCGGCATATGCAGCATTTCCTCAGATCTGGCTGTCATAGCGGTCAACCACGTCGCAAATTCCCTGGGACTGCCCGGCAACAGTATGGAGAGCACCCGCATGAGCACCAACAAGCACCTGATGAAGCTTGCCTTCGCAAAGAGGGGCGATCCAAGTCCAAAAAGCATGCTGGTGGATCACTCGACAGACCTGTCCCATCTGGAGATCTCCTATCCGGCGATCGTAAAGCCTACAGACCGCAGCGGGAGCAGAGGCATCCGCAAGGTGACAAATCCGGCGGATTTAAACGAAGCTGTATCAGCTGCACTTGAGCAAAGCTTTGAGAAAAAGGCATTGGTGGAAGAATACGTTGAAGGGATGGAATACAGCGTCGAATACATCTCTTATCACGGGAAGCACACCTTCCTCGCCATCACAGAGAAATATACGACAGGCGCTCCCTGCTTTATTGAGATCGGACACCGCGAGCCCGCTTCCATTTCCGAAGAAACTGCAGCGAGAATAAAAGCCGTTGTCGAGCATGCGCTGGATACCCTGGAGATCAGAAACGGCGCATCGCACTCAGAGCTCAAGATCGACGCCCAAGGTGTCATCACACTCATTGAGATCGGCGCCAGAATGGGCGGCGACTGCATCGGAAGCGATCTGGTGAGATATTCCACCGGTTACGATTACGTCAAGATGGTCATACAGGTCGCTTGCGGCGAAGCCCCGGATTTCACAAAATGCTGCCGGCCGATAGCCGTGGAGAGCATTTTCATCCTGCAGCAGAGCGATCTGGACGAGCTGATCCGGATGAGAAAAGAACAGCCGGAGGATATCCTGGGAATTGCAGACCTGCACCCCGAAAAGATCGGTCATACTACTGACAGCGCAAGCAGGGCCGGGTGCTACATCAGGAGAGCCTGAGCGGATCCAAAATGATGCAGTGGGGACGGTTCTTCTTGCGACATTTTATGTCGCAAGAAGAACCGTCCCCACTGCATCATTTTATGCTCACTCAGCAGCTCACATTCAACAGCTGGGCTCTCCCATGCAGTTCCAAAGCCATGCTGTCCGCGGGAACAAAGACGCAGTCCCCTTTAAAAAACGGCAGCATCACCTCTTCTCCATAGATCACCCCGCAGCCCTCCACGCAGAGCAGGGCGTGAAAGCTGTTGCTCCCTGTGACAAAATGCGCCAGGCGGCGGTTCTCTGTATTGAGCAGCACCCGCTCCACCTGAAAATATTTACAGCGCGCAAGCAGCTCCGATGCCGACCCGTTCTTGTATTTCAGAACTCTCATGGGCTGGCGGGGCGCAGCACTGTTCTTAAGAAATGCCACATCCAGGGCTTTCTCAATATGCAGCTCCCGCTTTCGTCCCCGCTTGTCCAGGCGGTCATAGTCGTAGAGCCTGTAGGTGACATTCGAATTCTCCTGGATCTCTGCGATCAGGCAACCGGCTCCGATGGCGTGGACAGTACCCGCCTCAATATAGAACAGATCGTCTTTATAGACAGGAATCCTGTTGAGATAGCGGCACAGATCCCCTGTCTCCAGAGCGGACAGAAGGCGCCCGGGAGACATGTCTTCACGAAATCCGTAGATGAGCTGCGCACCGGGGCGGGCGCTCAGCACATACCACATCTCCGACTTCCCCCACTGCCCTTCATGTGACAGCGCGTAGTCGTCATCGGGATGAACCTGCACGCTCAGATCCTGCTTTGCGTCGATCAGTTTGATGAGGATCGGCAGCTCAGCCCTTCCCCCCGTCATAAGGAGGCAGTGCGTTCCAAGCCACTCCGGATGCTCCTTGAGCAGGTCCCCGAGCGGAATATCCCCGGCGAGAGACTGTCCGTCCGGGTGTGTGCTGCACATCCAGGCTTCCGCGAAGGGAGACACCGGCGCTCCTATATTAAAATCGTCATTGAGCCTGTTCCCGCCCCAGAGATAATCTTTCGTCGCAGGGGTAAGCAGAAAGGGCTTATGATTCATAGAGTGCTTCATTATAATTCGTACTTCTTCTTGTCGCCCGCGCTGATGCCTTTGCCCAGCTGCACCTCAATCAGCTGCAGGCCTTCCGCTCCGGCAATCACTGTATGCCTGCACCCCGCAGCCATTGTCACCACATCGCCGACGGCAACCGGCTGCTCCATTCCATCCACTATGGTGCGCCCGGAACCGCTGATGACCGTCCAGACTTCATCGCGCCGCTCATGGCTGTGATAGTTCATCTTATTCCCGGGGTTCAAGGTAACCTTTACAGTCAGGGAATTCTCCTCCACATCGAGGACCCGGTAAGACCCCCAGGACTTCTCCGCGAACATGACCTGCTGGTCAATGACATCTACAAAAGGCTTGATATAGGAAGACGCCTCCTTGTCAGAGACCAGGATTCCCTCCGGTGAGGCGGATACCACCAGGTTCTTACAGCCCATCACAAGGATCGGCACGCCGAGTTCATTCACGGCATGGACATTGGAACAGGTCTCATTGAAGCGCACATCTCCAATGGCCTGCTCCTCCATCGCCTCTGTCAACGTGTTCCAGGTGCCGAGATCCTTCCAGGTTCCGCTGTAGGGCAAGACCTGAAGGCTCGTCTCCTGCTCGACAACCGCGTAGTCGAAGCTTATTTTTTCCAGATTCTCATAATTCGCAAGAAGCTCTTCATACCGATCCGTCCCAAGGAGCTCGCGTGACTTGGCCAGGACATAGGAGAGGCGATAAGCAAATACGCCGCCGTTCCAGAACGCTCCCTGTTGAATATATTCTTCGGCAAGCTCCTTCTTCGGCTTCTCCTTAAAAATGTATCCCTGCCCGGATGGAATGATGTACCCGTATTTTTCAGACGGATATGTGGGGGTAATGCCCATAAGAACAAGCCGCTTCTCCCCGCTCCCAGCTGCCTCACAGAGCTTTTTCAGGCACACAAAATAATCGTCTTCCACATAGGGATCTACCGGACACACGACAACTGCTTCATTTTCATCCACCTTTTTCACATCGTGAAGATAAGCCGTTGCAAGTGCAATCGCCGCAAACGTATCCCTGCGGCAGGGCTCCACACTGATGCCCACATCCGAGCCGAGCTGGTTGTGGATCATAGATGCCTGCGATTTTGAGGTCGCAATCGTCACTGTGGCATCCGGATCCACAGTCCTGATCTGCCTGTAGATCCTCTGGACCATGGACTCGTAGCCGCCGGAATATTCCGTCCCCATAGGGATCGAGTGCTCCGGCCGGCGAAAGATTTTTATAAACTGCTTGGAACGAATATCATTTGAGAGCGGCCACAGGCGCTTCCCGGAACCACCGGACAGCAGAATCAGATTCATCGCTTATTCCTTTCTTTTTCCCGGCGCTCTATCTTCGCCGCCGGGCACGTATGCTTTCATCTCGCAGCCGCCCATTTCCTTCAGAAGCGGGCGAGGACGAAATTGACAGTCTCCATAACCTGCTTTTCGATCTTCTCGGCAGAGTCTTTCTCCTCCGCCGTCACGCTGATATAGACCTTCAGCTTTGGCTCCGTTCCGCTCGGCCGGACCACCACGGACCCCGTCTCACCCTCGCCCTCAAAATAGAATTTCAGCACATCCGACTTGGGCAGGCCATGCAGTCCGGCGAGATAGTCTTCGCTTCTCATCACCTTCTCAGAGCCGAAGCTCTCGATTCCTCTGCGGAACGAAGACATGACCGCGTTCATTTTCTCCATCCCGGCAGAGCCGGGGAACTCGAAAGAATGCAGTGTATTCAGGCAATACCCATAAGTCCTGTAAATCCGGTCCAGTTGTTCCGCGAGGGAGATGCCCTTTGATTTATAATAGGAGAGCATCTCGCAGATCATGAGCGCAGCATTTACTCCATCCTTCTCCCGGACATAGGAGCCTGTGAGATAGCCGTAGCTCTCTTCGAAGCTGCAGATAAAGTCCGTCTCTCTCCCGGCCTCCTCCAGCTTTCCGATCACTTCCCCAATGTACTTGAAGCCGGTCAGTACATTGATCGTCTCAACGCCGTAGTGATCAGCGATCTTCTCTGCGAGCTCCATCGTGACAATCGTCTTTACAAACACAGGGTGCTCAGGCATTTTCTTGTGCCCGCTCCTCTGGCTGCAGACATATTCAAGCAGAAGCAGACCGACTTCATTTCCCGAAAGAAATACATACTCTCCTCCGGGAGCGCGAACCGCAATCCCGCAGCGGTCGCAGTCCGGATCGGTCGCGAGAAGAAGGTCCGCCCCGCTTCTCCGGCAATAGGCGAGGCCTAATTCCATCGCCTCCCTGACCTCCGGGTTCGGATACGGACAAGTCGGGAAATTCCCATCCGGCTCTCTCTGCTCCTCTACGAGGGTAATGTTGCTAAAGCCGCTCTCCCTGAGCACCCGGCAGACAGGAAGCAGGCCCGTCCCGTTTAAGGGGGTGTAGACGATCGCCACGTCCTGATTCCATTTATCCCCAAAAAGGACGCTCTGTTCTTTGACTGCCTCGATATAGCTGCTCAGAACGGAAGCTTCGATATACCGGATCTTCCCCTTTCTGAGACCTTCTTCAAAATCACAGGTGCGGATATCCGCAAAGATGTCAAGTGCGTTTATTTCCGCGAGAATGCTCTTTGCTGCTCCGCTGGTGATCTGGCAGCCGTCCGGTCCATATACCTTGTACCCATTGTATTTGCTTGGATTGTGAGAGGCCGTGATCATCACGCCGGCAGAGGCCTTCAGCTTCCGCGTCGCGAAGCTGACAGTCGGCACCGGCGTCAGCTCCGGCCAGATGTGGACTGTGATGCCGTTTGCTGCGAAGACACCGGCCGCCACCTCGGCAAACAGGTCCGAGTGAATGCGGCTGTCATATCCGATTACTACGGAGGCGCCGGCCTTAAGGTAATTCGCCAGGCCCTGGCTCGCCTTGGCGACGACATGGATATTCATCCGGTTCGTGCCTGCACCGAGGATGCCCCTCAGGCCACCGGTCCCAAAAGCCAGATCCCGGTAGAAAGCGTCTTCGATCGCCGCTTCATCCATGGTTTCCAATTCCGTTCTCAATTCGTCGTCTTTGACATGACCGCACCAGCGGTTGTATTCTGCTTTGTAATTCATCATTCTTATCCTGATAATCTGCAATCAGAACCTGCCTCATTCATGCAAGCATGATGAACCGGAACCTGATTGCAGATTGGCCGTGAATAGTAACCAAAAAGGATCACAATATGTGATCTCTGTAATAATCAAACAGCTTATATTCATATGCGCAAGCATCGGCGCTGGCCCTCGCCCTGTTTCTCTCACATACAAGCTCTTCATCAGAAGATGTCTTGAAGAAGTTCACGCGGTCCACAACACATTTCATCGCTTGATCGAAGACAATGATATTCACACCACGTCCGTTTAAACAGTACTCAGTGCCGTCAATTTGAATAGATGCCTTTTGTACATATTGACTGGTATTATAGATACCGACACTGCCAAGTGTGACCTCAACATCATCATCCAAGGTCATTGTCTGTTCCACCGGATACGCACTCGATGCTTCATAGATTCGTTTCCCATTTTGAAGGATGGCGATATAAGCATCCTCACCAAAACGCTTACTGCTTGGGACATCTAATCCAAGTTTACGCAGAAGCTGTACCTCTTCTTCCCGGAAGCGTCCGTTTAAAGTTCCTTTTACAGCAAGAAGGACCGTCCGCCTGGTCATGTGTCTTCGCAGATAGTCTATGTAGGTGTCCCACTCGCTGCAGGAATGCTGCTCAGCAATCTTATCCAATTGTTTGTAGATGGGCAGTATTGCATCATAGGAACCAACAGACTGCCGCTTCAATCCGACTACATTTTGAAGATAATTCCCAAGATAACGGGTAATCTTCGTCGCCCCATAGTAGTTCAGATGTCTGCCGTCATCGCAGTAATCTGTCTGTTCAATGCCAAGATTCACATCATACATCAAGTCGCAGAAGGTAACGCCAAGTTCTTTGGCAATCTTGTGCATACACTCTGAGCGGAGCTTTGTCCAGGAGCTGTGATAGATCTTATACGAGGTCATAACCGGCACTTTCATGAGGCAGAGCTCCACATCATGATCTTTACAGAGCTCGTTGATTTTGACCAGCCATTTCAGACTCTCCTCACTCGGCTCGGAAGGATAAAGGTCACCCTCTTGATAGACAATTCTTCTCTTATCATTTGTGATTCTTGTCTCCGGATAGAATCTTTCTTCTGACAATGACTCTGCCACCAGATTCAGGTTCTCTACCGTAGTTCCTCCGCTTCCCACTGATGTTGTGTAGAAATATCCTTTTGCAAAATATGCATGCCCACCTTCATTGAAAAAATCTTCTGATGTGAGTTCCGTCCAGCGATCATGGTAGTTATACAGTGGCACCAGCACGCTCAGCTCTGCATTAAATATAGCGTTCATATTCAGGCTCATTTGTTTCAGCCCGACTTTCTCAGTATCCGTCTTCAGTCCGCTTCTGCTTTGTTCCTGCTCCCGATTCGAATCGGCCTCCTCTTCTACATCGCTGTTGGAAAGAGTATCCTCTCTTTCTTCCTCCTGCTCCTTAAGCTTCTGTTTGTTCTCAGTGTATTCTTTTGCATACTGCGCCGCAGCCGCTTCATCGGGAACAGGTCCCCGAAAACCGCTGTCAAGTGATACTCTCCATGTGCCATTGCTGAAGCTGTTTAGGTAGAGGGTCGATACATCAAACATCAATATTTGCGGATGCTGAAACTGGAGCGCTTTTTTCAAAAAATAATAAGCAGAGGATATACGAATCGCATTCGTCCCCAGATTATAGGAACAGATCTTCCTCTCATGATACAGCTGCATCGGATTAATGCCGTACGATGAATGACTCGTTCCCGCAAAAATCACCTGTACCGATTCTTCTTCAGCATCCTTATATTCGTGAACCCTCGCTGTCTCCTGATCGTAACCCGGATATTCCCATTTTGGAATAAAAGCCTTCTGTACCTGCCGGAAAATGAGACAGAAGAGCAGAATAAAGCATATTGTTTTAATGAATTTCATTGCACTTTGCTCTTATCATAATTGACGATAGGATCCTTAATTTCTGTAATAGTATCATATCTGTATGGCATTTGCAAAAGCACTTCGCCGCCTGCACAAGCCTTGAAGTGATATCGCCATTTTGGTATAATTCAGTAAATAATATTGAATCGCATTGTCTGTCAATGGAATTATAAACATGCAGTCAAAAAAATATTTCCCGATGATAACTGTATTAAGGCTTCCATTTATCATCGGGATTATCCTGTTTCACACACATGCATATTTTGGTGATCCCTGCTCCTCTCTGCTCGGATCAGTCTATCGCCAAGGCGGCAGTCTTGGTAATATATTCTTTTACATGTCCAGCGGCTTTCTGATGTCTCTGCATTATCGAAACCGCATTGCTGAGCAAAAGATCTCACTCTCCTCCTTCCTTCTAAATCGCCTTCTGTCAATCTACCCTCTTTTCTTCGTAAGCAATCTGGTACAGCTGTGCCTGATCTATTCGTCAGGAGGACTGCCGGATTGGCCTCTTAGCAAGAGCTTTCTCTCTATGCTGCTCGTCTCAGAAGGATGGGTCTCTTCGATAGAGCCCCCGAACTTTCCCACTTGGTTCATCAGTCTTCTGGTTTTGTGCTATCTTTTGTTCTTTATCATTTGTCATTTCACCAAGACTCGCAATTCATATAGAATTGTAATCATTCTGCTCATTCTCTGGGGGTACTATCTCAGAGGCAATCCACTCAATTTCCCATTCTGCTACGCAGTTACGGGTTCTGCCGAGATGTATTTTTTCGAGGGCTGCCTGATAAGTGAATTACTCTTTTCATCAAAAGAAGTGCGAAAGGTTTACAGTGTTTTCAGCTTCACATGCTTCTTCATTCTCATACTGTTCTCCCTCATTAACGGCTTTACGGCTGCAGCCGGAGACACTGGCCTCATATATTCCGTAACCCTGATGCCTTGCATTTTTATCATTGCAAGCAGAGATAACCTGTTTACGGCAATCTGCAGCAAGCGAGTTCTCCTGTCCATCTGCAGCTTAAGCATGCACTTGTTTTTCTGGCACATTCCGGTTTTTACTTTAATGAAAAGAATCCAGGAGAAAACTAACATCCATCATACCTTAAGCGGATGGCAAAACATGCTTCTATATCTGGCTGCACTTATTGCAGCGAGCGTTATTTCCAAGGTTGTCTCGGCATTAATCAGCAAAAAATGTCAAAAAGTCAAGACCTTGGTCAACTCCTTCTAGATGGCCGCCGATCTTTACGGACTCGAGGGATTCTGATTCGCTTCTGTCTGTTTGAATTCTGTCACATACTGTCTTATGCGCCCGGATATTATTTGTGATATAAGCTCTTTGCCTTTTTGGTTCGGATGCACTCCATCCAGCGTATACTGATCGACATTTTCATTATTGATCTCGCATTCGTCCCATAAATCGATCAAAGGAACTCCATACAGGGAACTTATCTCATGAAAAGCCACTGCAATGTCACGGAATTCCGTTTCCCCTGTCATCCCTTGGAATTTATGTCTATTCGACCTGAGCGGGGTAATCAGCATAAGCAAGGGATGGTTCGGACGATTAAGAATGTTTTCACAGATCGACTGCAAGGCCCCATAAACAGTAGAAATGTCATAATTCCTGCTTTTATCCCTGTCTAAATGCCCAAGTTTTGAATCATAGTAATAATCATTGGTTCCGCCAAATATTGTCCAGAGATCAGCGTCCGGGATATTCTGAATCCTCTCACAGATCGAAAAAGGCTCAGTATACATTCCTGGCATTGTTCTATGGATATCCGCTTCAGACAGAGTGTTCTTTGCCAGACACGAGCCGCTCACTCCGCATTTCCTGGCTGTAGAAAACTTCAACGAATTTTGAACAGCTTCATAATAGTAGTTTCCGGCAGTGATGGAATCCCCAACCGCATTCCAAGAGGTGAAAATAGAACTCTCATCGTCACCTGAATC
>CADCQE010000111.1 GCA_902803505.1 uncultured Lachnospiraceae bacterium
CAACCGCAGAGAATTCATTCGCGGCGCTCCCGCGCATATGCCCCTCACCGTCGGAGAAGTCATCGCTGTCCCAGGCGCCGGCGTAAGAGGCGGTCTCCTCCGTCTCTTCCGGGGCGACAAAGTCCAGGAAGCGGTATCCATAGGGCTGAAGCAGCTCCTGCATCATCTCATGGGCCTCCACATAAAAGGCCTCATTCTCTGAAAAGGTTGCAGGCGGCACGGGCGTCGTCACAACGACGACCTCTATGTCCCGCTCCCGGCACAGCTTCAGGATCCGCTCAAATTGCTTCCGGTTCTTCTTCACATTCTCTTCTGTTCCCTTGTCGAAGGAATACTGCGGCGTACTCTTGTCGCTTGCGGCGTAATCCTTCAGCGCCAGAAAACCATCTTTGTGAAAGGTCTGCGTGTCGTTGTTAAAAAATCTGAAGCTGTATTTGCGATAGGCCTTGCTGTGCTTCCCCTCCACAATTTCCTTCATTCTTTCAATATTGATGTCATAAAGGGACCAGGGCAGGAACACATAGCGAAGGTCGCCGGGGAGACACAGCTCCGCAAAATAAGCGAGCTTCACCACAGAAGGCTCCATGACCGAAAGCTGATAGCGGGCCGTCCTGTTGAAGCTGTCCCAGATCAGCCAGTAGGTCGGGTCGTATTCGAGTATAACCCGTTCTGCCGGGTGCTTCTTCAGCGCGTCTCTCAGAAGGAAGTAGTTGTCCATCGGGAACTGCCCTCCGGCCGCCGCGTTGAAGCCTTTGCGGCCGGTCTTCTCCTTCATGACAGAGGGATTTAATGCAGAATTCGCGTGAGAGCTCCCGAGGATCAGGTCCTGATAGTCCTTCGTCTCGATCCGGTGGATTTTCACCCTTGTAAACTGGTAAGGAATCACGAAGTAGTTCATCAGCCCGTTGAAGCCAAGAAAGAGGGCAAAGCCGATGAGGAGCGGAAGTAGTTTCTTAAAAATTCGCATAGATAAACCCCCCGCTCTCTTTATTTCCCAGCAATGCGGCCGCGATCAGAACCGCGGCAAAGACCGCCGGCAGCACCCAGCCGGGCAGACCGGCCGCCCAGGCGAGCACATTCTTCTTTCTCTCTTTGAAAATGCTGACAATAAGGACGATCACACACCCGATGAGGACAGGCAGGAAATGGAGCAGGCAGTATTGCAGATCGTCGGAGCGAATCACCGTGAGGGAGAAAATGCTCCCGCGGAAGGAAGACGTCAGCATCTGCAGGGCCTGCGGTACCGAGCCGCTGCGGTCCAGGAACCAGCTGACATTGACGATCGCAAATGTGCGCAGCATCCGGAAGCCCTGAAACCAGCGCATGCTGTCCTTGATTCCCAGGGCCCGCTTCCATTTGCGGAAGGTGCCGGTCAGGAGGCCGCTGACAGAGATGATCACCCCGTTATAGAGGCCGTATGCGATAAAATGCCACGCGGGCCCATGCCAGATACCGACCGCCAGGAAGACAATCAGGTTGGCGACGCCCACTGCCATAGCCCTGCCGGTCTCTTTCCCGAAGCGCTTCCGGCACATTTTCCGAAAGGAGCCCATCCACCCGGACAGGGACACGGGGTAAAAGAGATAGTCCTTCATCCATGTACCGAGGGTGATGTGCCAGCGGTGCCAGAACTCCGTGAGGCTCTGGGCAAAATACGGCTGCCGGAAGTTCTCATCCAGATGAATCCCCACAAGCTCCGCGACGCCAAGGGCGATGTCGATGCCCCCGGAGAAATCCATGTACAGCTGGACGGAGTACATCAGGACACCTTGGAGACCGAGGGACTGAATCGACTGATACTCGTCGAAGATCGTGTTGACGTAGAGCGCTGCGTTGTCGGCGATCAGCAGCTTCTTGAAGAGCCCCCAGCAGATTCTCCAGAGCCCGCGGCGGATCTGAAGTATGTCAAAGGCGTGGCCTTCCTGCAGCTGCGGCATCAAAGTACTGCAGCGGCCGATGGGTCCCTGCATGAGCTGGGGGAAAAACCCGACGAAGAGAAGGTACCTGAAGAAATTCTCCTCCGGCTCGCAGCGCTTCCAGTAGACGTCAAGAAGATAGCCTGCCGACTGGAAGGTGTAGAAGGAGATTCCCAGCGGGAGAAGCGTCTGCGGCAGTCCGAGGCTGACCCCCGGGAGGAGATTCAGGAGAGAGACCGCGAAGGCGGAGTATTTCAGATAGGCGAGAACACCAAAATCAAGCAGCAGGGGAATTGCCACTGCTGCTTTCTTCTGTCCTACAGCATATCTGCCTCCGACCCAGGTGGTGAATGCGGCAAAGAGCACAAACAGCAGGAAGACCGGCCCTGCCGCCGCATAATAGAGCGCAGAGAACAGCAGCAGGCAGATCCAGCGGTGAGAGCTCTTCAGCAGATAGTACACGCAGGTGCATGCCGCTGCCAGGATGAAAAAGCCTAAAGAAGTAAATGACATGGTGCTTTACGGGTCCTCAGCCTTCCCGCAGTCTCTGGACCATCTGCCACATTGCTTCCGCTGAATTGAAATTGGCAGGCACGATCTCTACCGGCAGGATGCGGATGTCATACTCATCCTCCAGCTCAGCCACAATCGACATTACGTCCAGAGAGCTCAGAATCTCGTCGTCGATGAGCGTAGTGCAATTCTCATAATCCGCATCCGGCTGGATCTCCTCAAGAATCCTGATCAATTCTTCCACTGTTCCATTCCTCCGTAAATAATTGTTCCCTGATAAGGGCCAGTTCCCCATTTTCATAGAAATACACTCTCGGGAGGTCCCGGCTCAAAAAGAGGCTGATGCCCTCCGTCACTGAGTAAGCGCCTGTTCTTTCAAAGAGAAGTGTATCGAATAGATGCAATTCTTTCAAGGGCAAATCCCGGACCAGCACATCCGCTGTGGTGCACAAAGACCCGCAGACCGTCCAGTGCACAGCGTCCGGGCCCGCCTCTCCCGTAAGGAGAGCGCCGGCACACCCGTCTCCGCTGCCGCTGGCGGAAGCCGGAGCTTCCCGGCGGTCAGCAGCAAGAAGCCGCATACGGGGCAGCTTCATTCCCATCATCTGCCCGAAATAGTTCATCTGGTGGATGCCGCCGTCCACGATGCAGTAGGCGGCGTCGCTGCCTTTCTTCAGGTCTCTCACGCTTGTGAGATAGGAGCCGCAGGGAGCGGCGAGAAAGCGGCCGATCTCCAGAGTGATCCGGCCACCGAACTTCAGCTCCTGC
This sequence comes from uncultured Lachnospiraceae bacterium, assembly GCA_902803505.1. Classification (GTDB taxonomy): domain Bacteria; phylum Bacillota; class Clostridia; order Lachnospirales; family Lachnospiraceae; genus Chordicoccus. Next base: position 3,198 of record CADCQE010000111.1, read on the forward strand.
AGTTTGCCGGCGAGTGCAGTCAGGAGCTCTTCATCCGACGGTCCTTTGTCGCCGATGAAGTAGGAGACGGGGAGGCCGGGGCCGTATTCCAGCTCCGCAATCGGGAATCCGCCTTCTTCTGTCTCCGCTCCTTCCAGCTCTCCTATGAGTGCGTCAAGCTCATCCAGCTCCTGGCAGATCCGCTTCAGCCTCTTCTGAGTGCCGGAGAAATACTGCAGCCCCCGGATCACGAGGCCAGGGAAGCGGTCCCGCTGTCCGATCAGCTTCCGCACAGCGGCTTCCTCCATGCCGAACTGGTTGCCCCCGCTTAAGCGGAGCAGCACCCCAAGCGTGCAGTGATGCCTGCGGGCGGCAGCCTCCAGGCGCTCCATCTGCAGCTCCGACTCCACCGTATACAGGGCCTCTGCCCCGTAGCAGCGGACATAAGCGTCCACGTCCGCCTCCTCCTTGTTGACGCCGGAGAGCACCATCTTCTCCCCGGGCACGCCGATCCGCCTGCAGATCCGCTCTTCCCCTGGAGAGCAGACTTCAAACCCGTCTACGAGAGGCAGAAGCGCCCGCACAAGGAAAGGATTCGCTTTCATCGCAAAGACGATCCGCACTCTGCTGCCAAGACATGCCCGCAGCTGCGCCACGCGCTGCGACAGCGCCTCAAGGTCAAAGATATAGGACGGCGTCGCCGCTTTGCGACAGACTTTATCTGGAATCATTGTGATACCTCGTAAGATTCTATAGACTCTTCAAGATAGCCTGCCGGTCAATCTTGCCGTTTTTACTCATCGGGAGCTCCTCCACCTGGCGGAACACGTTCGGGACCATGTAGTCCGGGATGGATTGCTTCAGCAGCGGCACAAGCTCCTTCTTCGTCAGTGAACCCGAATAGACCGCCGTAATCTTGCCGTTGTGGAAAAGGCAGCACCCGCTGCTGATCTCCGGAATGGCGTTCATGGCCTGCTCGATCTCCCCCAGTTCGATGCGGTGGCCCATGTGCTTGATCTGGAAATCCTTTCTCCCCACATAGCTCAGGCTGCCGTCCGGCAGGTACTCTGCCAGGTCCCCGGTCCGGTAGATCGTCTCAAGGCAGCAGTGATTCAGGGGATTCTGTACAAATGCTGCCGCCGTTGCCTCCGGATTCCGATAATAGCCGGGGCTCAAGGCCGTGCCGCCCACACAGAGCTCGCCCGGAACTCCCGGGGTCTCTACCAGATGGTTGTCCTCATCCAGCAGGAAGACCTTCTCATTGGGGAAGGGCCTGCCGATGGGGATACTCTCTGTGGGTGCAAAGTCCCGCTCCACCTTGTACCAGGTACAGTTGCAGGTGATCTCCGTCGGGCCGTAGACATTGTAAAAATCTGCCTCCGGCAGTGCCTCCCTCCACTGATTCAGGTATTTGACCGGCATCACCTCTCCGGAGAAAATGACGCGGCGGAGCTTCTCCGGAATCCGGTAATCGAAGCCGTGCATCCTCACAAGCAGCGTCAGCGCCGAGACTGCCCAGATCAGGGTTGTGACTTCGCGCTCGATCAGGTAGTCCAGGAGCTGCACGGGGATGGAGAAAAGGCGCTGGGGAATGATCGCCATGCTCGCACCGCATTTTAAAGTACTGTAGATATCCTTTACGGAGACGTCAAAGTCAAACGGCGCCTGGTTCCCGATCACGTCCTCAGATGTGATGCCCATGAGCGGAACAAAGCACTCGATAAAATCCAGAACGGAGCGGTGGTTGATGGCCACTCCCTTGGGGACACCCGTCGAGCCGGAGGTGAAATTTACGTAGAGCAGATCCAGGTCGATCTGTCTTGCGCGGATTCCGGCCAGCAGTTCTTCATCGCACTCCTCATTAAGCAGTTCCTCATAGAGGAAGAGCTTCTGGTCAAAATACGCCTCCGCCTGCTCCGCCCCGCTGCGGTCCGTCACGCAGCAGGAGGCATCCAGGGTCTTAAGGATTGTCCCAAGTCTCGTCTTCGGCTGCTTCCGGTCCAGAAAGGAATAAAAGCAGCCTGCATACACCGCTCCGAGGAAAACCACAACGGCCCTGACGCTCTTCTCCAGATAGACGGGAACAGGATTCCCCGGGGAAAGGCGACGGGCTATGGCCGTGCCGATGCGCTTCGCCCTAAGCGCCAGCTCACCGTAGCTGACCGACTCCTCCATGTCCGAAAACGCAATCTTGTCCGGATTCTTCTTTACACTGTCTTCCAGATATTCCAGTACTGAATACAAGTCCTGCCTCCTATCTGCTCTGTCGTTTCCTGCTTCACAGGCCTTATCTGCAATCAGAACCTGATTGCAGATTGGCCGTGAATCGTAACCAATATACCACGAAACAGCGGCGGGCGCGAGGGGGAGCCCACTCTAGATCACGCTGACAATCGTCTCCGGAGACAGGAGCCCAAACAGCTCCTCTGCCCGGAGCTTGGCGGGAGTACCGCCAAAGGAGCGGTCCAGGAACAGCGCCCTCGCCGGCCGCCTGCCGGCGATGAGCTTCACGATCTCCTCGCTGACGCTCTCCCCGAAGCAGGCAATGACCTTGTCATCGCTGTACGAATACAGCGTCATGCCGCCTGTCAGCTCAGAGGTACAGTTCTCAGACAGCGGAAAGCCCCACTCCAGCAGGCAGCCAAACAGCAAGTCCAGTTCACTCCGATCTTCTTTGATATTCGTCTCCAGGCTGCGGAGCAGTGCCGGGTCATACTCTCCGGCGGTGTAGAACGCGTCTTTCATATTCGACTCCGCCAGCCGGAAAACCCGGAACCCCTCGTCAAAAGCAGCCTCCGGATACTCTCTCCGGATGAACCCTGCCGCTCTCCGGATCCGCTCTTTTCCAATCTCACAGATGTCCGCATAGCCCGCCTGAAAGGCCTCGCTCTTTCGCGGGCAGGCCTCTTTGAGCTGCACCAGGATAAAGCTTCTCGTCCCTCCGTCTGCGGCATTCAGCTTCATGAGCGCGTGGGCTGTGGTCGCAGAGCCGGAGAAGAAATCCAGGCAGATCCCATCCCGGTTCATCCCCAGCTGAAGGAGCTTATACAGAAATCCAACGGGCTTGGGGTTGTTGAAGATCGCTCTCCCATCAAACAGCTTTTTTAAAGTCTGCGTGCCGTTCGCCGTGGTCTCGGTGTCGTCCCACCAGGTCCTGACAACCTTCCCCCTCTCCTTTGCCTCAGAGAGAAAGCGCTTCCGCAGAGGGCCGCCGTCTCCGCTCCTCCCGAATATGATCCGGTCCTCCGCCAGCAGCTGCCTGAATTTTTCATAATCATTCTTCCAGCTGCAGCCGGGATTGGGGCGGTAGACGACCCCGGTCAGGGGATTCACAATCTCATACTGCTGGTTCGGCCTCCAGCCTCCTACCTGAAAAGGATCTGCTTTCCAGGGGCCCCTGGGATCGTGGTCCGGATTCTCGAATCCCTCCCCGTCCTCTTCCACCCTGAATTCCGATCTGTGATTTACAAAGTAGGAGATATCCTTAAAATAGATCAGGGTATATGTGTGGGAGACGGACAAAAGGGCCGTGTTCGTCACGGACTTGGTAGAATTCCAGAGAATGTCCCCGCAGTAATGATCCGCGCCGAAGATCTCGTCCGCCATTTTCTTCAGATTGTGAAACTCCGCATCGCTGATGCTCATGGCGAGCACACCGTCGTCTGAGAGCAGGTTTCTTGCCAGCAGGAGGCGGGAGTACATCATGGAGCACCAGTCCGAATGAAAGCGGGGATTTGCTGCGTTATTCTCCCGGAAGCGCTTGTTGCCCTCCTCATCGTACAGGCCGATCTGCCTGCGGTAAGCGTCCGCTTCCGCCGCGTAGTTGTCGGCGTACACGAAGCTGTCCGAGCCGGTGTTGTACGGGGGGTCGATGTAAATCATTTTGACGGAGTTCCAGTAGCTCTCCTGCAGGAGCTTTAACACCTCGAGATTGTCTCCTTCGAGATAGAGGTTCTTCGTGGAATCCCAGTGCCTGCTCTCTTCGACGCAGGGACGGAGCGTGCTGCGGGATGGCACAGAGGCCTCTGCGATCGCGGCGCTTTTTCCTACCCATGTGAACTCGTAGGCCTCCCGCTCTCCCGCAGACGCGTCGCCCATCATCTGACGGAAGCGCTCATAGTTGACGCTCCTGCGCAGCTGCCCGTCGGAGCCCATGCTCTCTGTGACGCAGTTTGGGAACAGGGCCTCAAAGGCATCGAGCCTCCTTTTTGCCGCGTCTTCTGTCTCAAATTTCATTTTTTCCATTCTCTTACAGTTCCGGGATGAAGCTTGACAAAAGATCTTTCCATACTCAAAAAATATAGCCCAGGCCCTTGGGATGTGTCAATTGACTATCCCCATCCCGCCCCAGGAGTTGTATAATAGCAGCTGTACAGCACAAAAGGACACAGAGCGTCCCGCTTGCCCGGGATGCTTCTGTCGCTGCGAATCACAGAGGAAATGATGCGGCCAATTCTAAAGAACAAACTCTACCTCTATCTCACGGAATTCTTCGCCGGCATGGCGGTGATGGCCGTGGAGCTGGGGGCGAGCAGACTGCTCGCCCCCTACTTCTCCTCCTCTCAGATCGTCTGGACCATCATCATTGCTACCATCATGATCGCCATGGCCCTTGGAAATGTCTTCGGCGGCCGCAGCGCCGACAAGGATCCCAATCCGGATAAGCTCTACCGGCGGCTCCTCATCGCGGCGGTCTGGATCGCCATGATCCCCGCACTGGGCAAATATGTCATCCTCGGGATCACGGGCCTCCTGGTGATCACGGTCAGCCACAACCTTCTGGTGGCTGCGGCATTTCTCGCCTGCATGATCCTCTTCGTCTTCCCCTGTTTTCTGCTCGGCACCTGCACGCCGTCCCTCGTCCGCTACACCATTTCAAGTGCGGACGACAGCGGCCGGACAGCCGGCAGTCTCGGCGCATGCAACACCGTGGGAAGCATTCTGGGAACCTTCCTCCCCACCTTCGTCACGATTCCGGCGGTGGGAACAGCCGTGACATTTTTCATCTTCTCGGGTGTGCTGCTCATCATCGCCCTTGTCTATTTTCTGTCTTCAAAGCTGCCCCGCATGCGCATTCCCTGCGCCGCGGCCCTTCTCCTGTTTCTGCTCGCCGCCATTTTCGGAAATGGCCGCAGCTTCGCTTTCTGGGAGACGGACCTCGCGTATGAAGGGGAATCGGTCTACAATTACCTGCAGGTCAAAGACACGCCCGGCTCCACGATCCTCTCGACAAATGTCCTCTTTGGCGTGCAGTCCATCACGATGAAAGACAACAGCCTCACCGGCATGTACTATGACTACGCATTAGCGGCGCCCGTGATGGCGCGTCAGGCCAAGCGGATGCTGGTTCTTGGCATGGGAACAGGGACCTATGCCAGGCAGTGCCTGCAATACTTCGCAGGCATGGAGATCACAGGCGTTGAGATCGATGAGAAGATTACGGAGCTGGCAAGGATCTATTTCGACGCACCCAGGGAGGCGGAAGTAGTCACTTATGACGGCCGCGCATATCTGGCGGCGGATTCCTCGCGCTACGACGTTATCATGGTGGATGCCTATCAGGACATCACGATTCCCTTTCAGATGTCCTCCGTGGAATTCTTTACCGCTGTGCGCGATCACCTGCGGGAGGGAGGCGTGATGGTGGTCAATATGAATCTGCGCTCCTCCGCGAAAGACGGGATCAACGCCTGCCTGTCGGACACAATCGCAAGTGTCTTCCCGCATGTGCTCACTGTCGACGTGCCCGGCAGCACAAACCGGGTGCTCTTTGCCTTATCGGAAGCGTTTTCCCGGGAGGATTTTGAGGCGGAAGCTGCAGGGCTTGAGGACATTTCCCTGAAAAACCTTCTTTTAAAAACCGGGGAAATGCTGACGCCGTATCTGAGCAGCGGGCTTGTCCTCACGGATGACCGCGCGCCGGTGGAGCTGCTTGGCATGCAGGCCATCGACGAAGTGATCGCTGAGGAGCTTGTGTACTATAAAAAAATGTTTGATCTGTACGGAATCGAAGGACTGCTGCAGTCCTAAAGAGGCCGTGACCATTTTCTCAGAAGCTACAAGGAGTGTGAAGGATATGGAAATCGTTGTGATAAATGGCTCCCCTGCGGGGGAGAACAGCATTACTTTGCAGACAGTGGAATATCTCAAGGCGCTGTTTCCGCAGCATACTTACACCACCCTGCATGTGGGACGGCAGATCCGGAGCATTGAGAGGGATTTCTCCCAGGCCCGGGCAGCGCTCGAAGGAGCGGAGCTGATCCTCTTCTGCTATCCGGTCTATACTTTCCTCGTGCCAAGTCAGATGCACCGCTTCCTGGAACTGATCAAGGAGCACCATGTGGATCTGGCCGGGACCTATGCCTCCCAGATCAGCACGTCGAAGCATTTCTACGACACGACAGCCCACCGCTTTGTGCAGGATTTCTGTGCTGACCTGAAGCTTCGCTATGTCCGGGGGCTCTCGGCAGATATGGAGGATCTCCTCACGGAGGAGGGACAGACGGAAGCAAAAGAGTATTTCCGCTATCTGCTGTGGAATATCCGGCGCGGGCTCAGTGAGCCTCCCTCATGCAGATCCTCCGCACCTCTTCCGGGAGTGCCGGCCCGGGACGTGAAGGAGACCACCCTCTCCCAAAAGCTCCACGTGGCCCTGGTTGCGGACTATGACCCGGAAGACCCGGATGCTTTGCTGCCCGGCATGATCCGCCGTTTCAAGAAGCGCCTGCCCGGAAGCATGGAGCTCATCAATCTGAGGGAATACCCTTTTAAGGGAGGCTGCCTCGGCTGCTTCCACTGTGCGCTTGACGGGACGTGCATCTATAAGGATGGCTTTGATGAATTTCTGCGGAAGCATGTCAATCATGCCGATGCCGTTGTTTACGCCTTCACGATCAAGGATCACTCCATGGGCAGCCGCTTTAAGCTCTACGATGACAGGCAGTTCTGCAACGGCCACCGCACTGTTACCATGGGCAAACCGGTGGGCTACCTCGTGGATGGAGATCCGGATGCAGAGGAGAACCTGCGCACGCTTATGGAAGCCAGGGCAGAAGTGGGAGGGAACTTCCTGGCGGGAATCGCCTCAAACCGGAACAATCCGGATGCCGAGATCGACCAGCTTGTGAGAAGGCTCGTCTATGCAGTCCGGAATCACTACACAGAGCCGAAGAATTTTTATGGCGTCGGAGGGTTAAAGATCTTCCGGGACCTCATTTTCGAGATGCAGGGGCTGATGAAGGAGGACCATCGCTTCTACAAGGAGCATGGTTTTTATGATTTCCCGCAGAAGAAGAGAGGAAAAATTGCCGCGATGTATCTGGTATCTGCCCTGATGAACAATCAGAAGCTCAAGGAGAGGGGCGGAGTTGATTTTACGGAAGGGATGCTGAAGCCTTACCGGGCTGTGATCAAAAAAGCGATGCGGCGGGGTTGATCCCGCTCTTTACCTATTGACTCCGTAGAAATAATGGGTTATATTCAGGCTTATGAATCCTACGCATGCAAAACACTATACGAAAGCTCAAAAGACGGCAATCGGCGCTCTGGGAATTGCCGCAGTATTTGTCTCCACCAGGATCCTCCAGTTCCCGATTCCTCTCGGCTATGCCCATCTGGGAAATGTAGTGATCCTGCTTTTTGCTTCATTCTTCGGCCCGCAGACCGGAGCAGTCTCAGGCGGGCTCGGCTCTGCACTGGCAGACCTCACCAGTTTTCCCGCATGGACCTTGCCCACCTTGATCATCAAAACGGTGATGGGATTGATTGCGGGATTTCTATGTGCAGGACCAAGGACAGCGGGATCCGGCAAGCGTTCCCTCCTCGGCACCGGATCTGTGATCCGCATTGCGGCCGGCGCAATTCTTGCCGTCCTTGAAATGGTCTTCGGTTATTTTCTCGCAGGCTCCATCCTCTACGGATCCATAGAGACAGGCGCCACACAGCTCCCCGGACTGCTTCTTGAGGGAGCGGTGGCAATCGTCCTGTTTCTGCCCCTGCGCCAGGTGCTGGTTAAGGCAGCACGTCAGGGGCATGACCCACTGGGAAATTCTTCCCGATCACATCGATGATCTCTTCGAATTCCTCCGGCGTCTTCACGAGGGCGAAGCGGATGTACCCTTCCCCCTTCGGGCCGAAGGCTGTCCCAGGTGTCCCGACCACACCGCAGGTGTCCATCAGCGTCTCCACGCAGGAAGCGGAAGTATATCCCTCCGGCACCGGAATCCAGGTGAACATCGTGCCGCTGGAATCCCAGGCATTCCAGCCGATGCGCCGCAGACCGCCGCACAGGGCATCCCGGCGCTTCTGATATTCGGCACACTGGGCCGTTACGGAGTCGAAGGGCCCCGTCAGGCAGGCAATTGCAACGCTCTGATAGTGGTAGGACATACCGAAATCATATTGACTGCGCAGCAGCTTCAGGGCATTGACGATCGATTTGTTCCCGATCAGGAAGGAAATGCGCAGACCGGTGACATTGAAGGACTTGGACAGAGAGAAGAACTCCACGCCGACTTCCTTTGCCCCTGGAATGGAGAGGAAGGAATAGCCCTCCCGCCCGTCAAAAATGATGTCCGAATAGGCGTTGTCATTTATGATAAAAAATCCGTATTTTTTTGCATATCGGATTAATTCCTCATACATGGATTTCGGAGCAGTCGCCCCGACCGGATTAGAAGGATAAGAGACGCAGATGTATTTTGTCCGCTTTAGAACCTCCTCCGGAATCTCGGAGAGCTTCGGCAGAAATTCGTTCTCCTTGACCAGCTCATAATAGAAGATCTCCGCCCCTCCAAAATAAGAGCCCGCTTCATAGATGGGATACCCGGGATCCGGCAGAAGGACGACATCCCCGGGATTGAGCATCGCCATGCCAAGATGTCCCATGCCCTCCTGTGTGCCGTTCACCGAAGTGATCTCATCTGTCGAGACCGACACACCGTAGCGCCTCCGGTAATACGCTGCGGCTGCCTCCAACATCTGCGGCGAGTCCACAAGGGAGTAGCGGTATTGGAGCGAGTCCTGCGCCGAACGGGCAAGCACGTCCTTGACATGCTGCGGAGGCTCAAAGTCCGGCGTGCCGACGGACAGGTTGTAGACTTTCCTTCCTGCTTTCAGGAGCGCCTGCTTCTTCTCATCCATCGCTGCAAAAATACCCGTTGTAAAATGATCCAGCATCTTTGATTGTCTGTATTCCATGTCTGATTAAACCCTTCCCTCATCAAAATTCTCGGGCTGCCTAAGGACAGACCGTGAAGTGATCATTTTTTTCATTTTTACAGTAGTATAGCACTGCCCGGCCAAAAAAGGCATCCCAAAAAATGCTGCAGCATTTTTTGCATCAGAAAGAACCGTCCCTACTGCAGCATTTTTTGCATCAGCAAGCATGCTGCGGCCGATACTCCCGCAAGAACCGCAAAGACCGGCCAGAGCGGGAAGCTTCTGTCTTTCTCCGCTTCCATGGCCGCTTTTTCGCGGCTGGCTTCCCCTGCAGCTTCTGTATCTGCGGCATCCACATGCTTCAGCTGATCCGCCTTAGTATATGCCGGCGCTTTCGCTTCTGCACCGGCCGGAGCCTCTCCAGCTGCGGCTGCATCTGACGACGGTTTTACGCCTCCTGCCGGAACAGCATCTGTCAAGGCGGCTCCTGCTACTGCCGCACCAGTCGGGGCTGCGCTTCCGGCCGTCTCTCCCGCCAGAGAAAAATACTCTTCCGGAGCGGCTTGTTCGGCTGCATAGTTTGCTTCTCCCGCTGCTTCCGCATAGTCCGCTTCTTCCCGCTCTGAGGCATCCTCCGCTTCCATTCGATCTGCCCTGTCCTCTGCTGCCTCCTGCTCCCTGTCATACTCCGCAGCCTCTTGCTCTCCTGCATAGTAGACTTCTTCCGCTTGCTCTCCGGCCAGATCTTCCGCTCTCTCCGGAGCTTCCAGAACTGCTGCATGAGAGACCGCCGCCTCCCTCTCTTCCTTTGCAGCTGCATACCCTGCCGTTTCATTCTGGGCGATCTCCATCACCGCTCCGGCAGCATCACTTCGGGCAGTCTCTGTCATCGCATCGGCTGCGTCACTCTGTGCGGTCTCCGCCACCGCGCCCATGCTGCTTGCTTCTTTCCGCACAGGAACAGCAAAGCGTATTGCGAGCAATGTGAAAATGACTGCGGCAGCGGCACTAATCATCCTTGCTGTCATCCATTTTGCCCGAAAGGGAGAAATCACTTTCTCAGTGTCCCGTCTCTCCCCTGCCGGCCCGGATTGCTGCCTCGTCAGCTCCTCTTCGGTTTCATTTTTCTTATGGCCGTCTCCTGATCCTTCTTTGGACACTGCAGCACAGGGATCCGCTTCCGCTATCAGCTGTTCATCGATGTCCCCCATCGCCCACAGCAAATCTTCGCTTCTCATACTTCGATCCCCTCTCTTGTCAGCCGCTCCGCAAGTTCCTTCCTCGCCCGCAGAAGCATCATCTTAATCCTGCTCTCACCGGAGTCCAGCTCCTTCGCAATCTGTCCCACACCCTCCAGGTACCAGTATCTCCGCACAAACACAATGCGGGTCTCCTCCGGAAGATCCTTCAAAAATGCATTGAGCGTGTCCCGGATCACGGATCGGTCTGCCGACCACTCATAGGCGCGGGTGTCCGCCACACATTCCGACAGCTCGTCCAGTGCCAGGGAGACTTCTCCTCCGCCGCGCTTTTCCGCTTTCTCTTTCTCAAGCCGGTTCAGGGAGAGATTGCGCGTGATCTTCCCAAAAAAAGCCTTGAGAATCCGGGGCCTTGTGGGAGGAATCGCGTTCCATGCCTTTAGCCATGTGTCGCTGACACACTCCTTGGCATCTTCCTCATTTGCAAGAATATTGCGGGCAATGGTGCCGCAGTATCTTCCATATTTTTTATCAGATTCCGTCACTGCGCTCTCAGATCGCTGAAAGTACAGCTCGATGATCGCATTGTCTTCCATATTCTTTCTCACTTATCGCCATTATAGTCGTTAACGAAATTATCTGCTGCGCAGAACCTTTCGTTTTCCCTATATGCAGTTAATCTAAGCAATTGCCTTCGGCAATTA
>CADCQE010000112.1 GCA_902803505.1 uncultured Lachnospiraceae bacterium
AGGTCCCTGCCGGTTTTTGTGATACTCGTGAACCTAAGTCATTGCCGAAGGCAATGACTTAAAACCCAAATCCCGATCAAATTACAGTCCGAGATCCGGAATGCTGGCAAAGCCCTTCGCCAGATCTTCATCTGTCGGAATATAATCCGTCATCGTCCCGTTATTATATGCCTCATAGGCCTTGAGGTCGAAGTAACCCGTGCCTGTGAGACCGAAGATGATGACCTTCTCCTCGCCGGTCTCTTTGCACTTGAGGGCCTCGTCGATGGCCACGCGGATTGCATGAGAGGATTCCGGTGCGGGAAGAATGCCCTCGACTCGGGCGAACTGCTCCGCTGCCTTAAAGACAGATGTCTGCTCCACAGAGACTGCTTCCATCAATCCATCCGCATAGAGCTGGGAGAGCACCGGGCTCATCCCGTGATAGCGGAGGCCTCCTGCGTGGTTCGCAGACGGAATGAAATCGTGTCCGAGCGTGTACATCTTCGCCATCGGGCAGACCTTGCCGGTGTCGCAGAAATCGTACACGTACTTGCCGCGGGTAAAGCTCGGGCAGGAAGCCGGTTCCACTGCAACGATGCGATAATCCGCTTCGCCACGGAGCTTCTCTCCCATAAACGAAGAAATGAGACCGCCCAGGTTCGAACCGCCGCCTGCGCAGCCGATAATGATGTCCGGCTTGATTCCGTATTTGTCGCAGGCCGCTTTGGTCTCCAATCCGATGATGGACTGATGCAGAAGAACCTGATTGAGCACACTGCCCAGCTCGTAGCGGTAGCCCGGTGTGGAGGTGGCAACCTCAACCGCCTCAGAGATCGCGCAGCCAAGCGAGCCTGTAGTGCCGGGGTGCTCCGCGTTGATCTTCTTGCCGATCTCGGTATCCATAGACGGAGACGGCGTGACATTCGCACCGTAAGTGCGCATCACCTCGCGGCGGAAAGGCTTCTGCTCGTAAGACACCTTGACCATGAAGACCTTACAGTCCAGTCCGAAATATGAACAGGCCATAGAGAGAGCAGTGCCCCACTGACCGGCTCCGGTCTCCGTCGTCACGCCCTTCAGCCCCTGCTTCTTTGCGTAATAGGCCTGCGCAATCGCGGAATTCAGCTTGTGGCTCCCGGAAGTGTTGTTTCCTTCAAATTTGTAGAAAATATGCGCCGGCGTGTCCAGTGCTTTCTCAAGAAATACGGCGTGAACCAAAGGAGAGGGACGGTACATTTTATAAAAATTCATCACCTCATCCGGAATCGGAATGAACTGGGTCTCATTGTCCAACTCCTGCCGGATCAGCTCATCGCAGAAGATTGGCTGCATGTCCTCGAACTTCAGAGGCTGCAGTGTGCCGGGGTGAATCAGGGGTGCAGGTTTGTTTTTCATGTCCGAGCGGACATTGTACCAGGAAGTCGGAATCTCCTGCTCTTCGAGATAGATCTTGTAAGGGACATCCATTTTACTCATGTTGCGGCTCCTTTCTGCCGTCAGCTCACTCTTTATGGGCTTCCGGCGCTGCATGTGATGTCGGACAAGTTGGACAAAAAAATGACCCTTGTCCATCTACTAGGTCTGTAGGGACAAGAGTCATGAATACTCCTGCGGTGCCACCCTGCTTGACGATCCTTCCTAAGGATACGCCCACTCTTTGTAAAGCATAGAAACCTCAAAAGCCCATTCCCGGAGCATTACCTGCCGCCGTTCCACTGTCAGCGGCTCCCTGAGAGGTAAGAGGCTGCGGTACTCTTCTTTCTCAACGGTTTGGTAAATTCTATCATGCTATATCGAATTGTACAAGCTTTTTCCGTTATTTTTATGAAAAGAACTTATCAAGCCCGAGTACCAACCCGTCCGCTAACACGTTCAAGGTCGCATCCGAATAATCCGACGCGGTATCGCCCACCTCCAGATCAATCGAGGGCACGGTCGAGTAGGAAGTCTGGGTGAGATCCATCTCCATGCTCCCTCCCTCAAAGAGCTTCAGTCCCACGGCCTGCATTCCCGTCATCACCGCGTCTCCGAGGGCATTGTGCTCCTTCCAATGGGAGGCCACCGGTTCCATGCTGCGGTAGCTCTCATTGCCGGGAACGCTGAAGTAGAACACGCCCTTGTCCCAATCCGTACTGTCATAATGCAGGGCAATGTGGCAGTCCGCATTGTTATTGGCAATTACCGTTCTCGCAATATTGTCGAGCTGGACGTCCTCGCTCTCACGGATCATCAGGACGTCGAAGCCCGCATTCAGCAGTTTGTCTTTGACGACAAGAGCCAGCTTCAATGTGACGACAGCCTCTGGTGTCCCGTCCTTCATAGTAGTCCCCGAAGAGACCGCAACCGCCTCCGTCGCTCCGGCCTCAGTAGTTCCGCCTGTCACCTTAGGTGTCCCGTCGGGGTGGCACTGCGTCTTGACGTCACCGCCGCCTTTCGTTCCATGACCTGCATTGATGCAGACCACCTTGCCGCGGGCACCTGTCGGCTTCGCATGGTAGAGCGTCGCTGTCCCGCTGTTGATCTTTGAAAACGCTGCATACTCCCAGCCTGGGTTCCAGGAGATCGTCTCGCTCGTGACCTCTTCTGCAGCAGGAGAAGCGGCTGTGCCCGCTGCGGCCGCTGCCGCAGAGATCGTCTCTGCATTCGAAACCGTCTGAGCTGCAGGCGTGGTTTCCGCATTGGAAGACGTTCCCGCTGAAGCAGCAGACTCCGTCTTCGGGGCATTCTCCACTGTGGAAGCTGCGGCCTCTCTGGAGACGGCACTTGTGCTCACTGCCGCCTGATTGCCTGTCACTACCTGCTGGGATCCGATTCTCATATTCTGCATGCACCCGGTCTGCGTGATCGTCAGGATCAACGCACCCGCTATAACTGCAGCTTGTCTGATTCTTGTCATATTCTTATTCCTTTTTCTTTTATCTCTTCTCTCTCTTCCCCGGTACTCAAGCGCTCTTTCTGGCTTCTGCGCTGAGATAATGGGTCTTGAGATGATCCATGGTGTCAATGATCACCCTCGCACCGGTATTGAGATGCTGCAGCAGCTCTGCCATGGCCTCTTCCGGAATCGCAATGCTTCCGTCTGTCCAAAAGCTCTGGGGCTGCCTGCACTGAAGAAAGACTCCGGATCCGCTGTAAGGATCCCCATCCTCATTGTAGGACAGAGCGACAGCATAGCGGTAGGCATGAGATCTGTCCGTAATCCGGGTACTCTCCTTAAGAGAGAACTCTGTGTACTGATCTGTTGTCACCAGCTGATTGTAACGCCCGGACGCAGAATCTTTATTCCAATAGTAGCTCTCGTTACACTGCGTGTAAGGAATCCCGGAGCCAGGGTCCTCCGCAAGGCCAAAGGCCGTCGTAAAGCCGTAAGTACCCACCGGAGTTCTGTTATCTCCCTCAACCGTCTTTCCGAGGCCTTCCTTCCCGATCATTGCCGGAACCTCCAGCAGGCAGAGCCATGACCCGTCTTCCTGTTTCTCATGGAGTGAGAGCAGGGCATTTCTTCCGTCCGTTGTCCCCACTGTTACGATCTGATCCGTACACTCTGCTTCCACCAGATCCGAAACCCACTCAGGGGCGCTGTCCGCCTCATAATTAATGGGATGGAGCAGTCCGTTTGAATCCTGGTAAGCCTCTGCTCCGATCGCATAGGTCCAGACAAAATCCCGGATATACTGAGCCCGCTCCGCCTCAGAGATCCCGCCCGTAAGCAGCCCTTTCATCAGAGAGGGATCACCGCCTGTGAGGGTCCTCGCCGAGCCGGTCAGATTCGTCTTGTCCAGAATCTCCGCTTTCTGCACAATGTACTCCTCTTCGGACAACTGCTGCAAATGCATGCACCCGGTGATCAGCTCCTCATTCTCAGCCACCAGGGTCGTCCCGTCCACGGAATAATCGGCAATCTGGAAGAACCCATAAAGCTTGATGTCACTTCGGTCTGCGTCGTCGAATCCGACAATCGAGATCGCA
>CADCQE010000113.1 GCA_902803505.1 uncultured Lachnospiraceae bacterium
ATCGGTTTTTGCTCCAATGAAGGGATCACCCCCGCGTGCGCGGGGAGCAGGCAAGGAGGATCGGGGATGCCAGAAAGTTGGAGGGATCACCCCCGCGTGCGCGGGGAGCAGATGCTCATCACGTTCTGAGCAAAAGCTCCCACGGGATCACCCCCGCGTGCGCGGGGAGCAGCTGAATCTCACTCAAGCTTCCGTATCCATCCTTGGATCACCCCCGCGTGCGCGGGGAGCAGAAAATGGACGTTTGGATGCCATTTATAAAATGGGGATCACCCCCGCGTGCGCGGGGAGCAGACTAAAAAAACATTGAAAAATCAGCCCGATGGGTCTTCATTTTCTGTTTTTTCATTTAGCCGGACATAAACATTCTGCGTCAGATAGCAATCGTTAAGCGCACGATGCATGCCCTTGGTTTCGATCCCGTAATACTCTGCAACTGTTTTTAATGAATAATCGTTTATTCGCGTTATTTTTTTGCGGGCCAACTTCATTGCGTCAATGGTTTTAAAATGGGGCACCTTAAGCCCGCAGCGGCGACATCCTATCTGCAGGAATGCAAGATCAAACGATGCATTCCAACACACTATACGGTCTTTCTCACAAAAATCAATCAGCTTCTCAAGCGCGATCTCAAGAGATATCCCCTGTTCGTTAATACAGTCATTTGTAATCCCCGTTAGTATCTGTATCTCTCGCGGTATGTCTTTTTCCTGGAAAACAAGGCACGAATAACTATCCTGTACTACTCCATTTCTAATTCGGAGCGCCCCGACCTCAATAATGGAGTCTGTTCCATAATTAAGCCCTGTAGTTTCCAGATCGATTACTGTATACGTTTTGGATGAGGCCTCAATTGCTGATGGTTTTATGTGCCGTGCTCTTCTGGCTCTAGCTGCTTTGCTGAAACCTTCCGGCAGATTATCATTTGCACAATCAAGGCCCCCGCTATTTGGCCTCATAATCAGCTTCAAGCCATCATAGTCGACCGGCTTCCAAGTTGTATTATGGATACGAAAATCCATATGCTGCTCACCCGGTGATCGGAAAACCATGGTTGCTTGTCCGCTTTTTATACTTTCCGTAATACGTTTCCAAAGTTCATCCCGAACCCGTGCGCTTACGTTCCCGACATACACCCCGGTGTTGATCTCCAAAAGCCATTTGGTAAGATCTCCTCGCAGTTTTGGCGGACAATTTGTCAGGCAAACAACAGTCATGAACGACCCTAAACACTTTCTCGGTAGCTGACTCCCGCAGGCATTTCGGATGAATTTCCATTCCAAAGATACAAAATGTCCAAAGGATTGTCTTCTTCTGTCTCAGCCAAAAGCAAATAGCGGATATCTCTAACCATTCGTTCCAATATACGGTTTTTCCCAAAAGCGTCCCGAACATTTCTTCTTGTGGCAGATCCAATTTCCCCAACATGTTCCGCCGTCGTCTGAAAGGCTATAGGAATCGTGACTTCTGCTTTATACAAATCAGCTATATCATAAACGAATGAGCGTTCATGCCCCACATGAACAAACCCAAGTCCGGGTGAACAGCCGAGCGCATTGATTACCGCGTGTGCCAATCCATATAAACAGGCATGAGCAGCAGAAAGCGCTTGATTGATATCACTTCCATCAGAATAGTTTTCAGGGTCAAACTCGCGTTTCGTCCACGTTATATTGTACCGTTTTGCGTTTTCCCGGTATACTCTGCGAATTCTGCTGCCTTCTCTCCCTCTCAGCTGCTGCATCGTCAGCGCACTGACGTCTTCACCGGGAAATCGCATTTCGTACATCTTCCGTGCTACGGACAGGTGCTTTTTCTGGTTGCTGAACAATTCTGCCTGTTTCTCAAGAAGTCGCGAGGAGTGAGTCAGAGAGTGGCCTCCCGCATAATATCTCACACCATGTTCTCCGACCCATATCAAACTGACACCGGAGTCTCCCAAGAGCTCAACTGCTCTGTGAGAAAGACTAGTGCCAGGTCCAAGAAGCAGGACAGAGATTGATGCTGCGGGAATAAACACTGTCCCGTTGATGTCCGTTGCTGTAATTGCACTGTCTTCCCGATTCAGCTTACAGTGTTCCAGGTACAAAAAAGTCATTCTTTCCCGAATCTGCGGCAAGGCCTGAAGATCCGGACGAATCATCCCTATCCCGTCTGTCATATCCTGTCATGCTTTCCCGCCACAGTCAAAAGTCCATTTCCATATGCTTTCCCTCGTCCGATCCCGTTTCTGAGCGTTTGTCGAAACAGGTCCGAATCTGATATGGTGAGGACTCCTTCGAATGTAACGGACAGAATCGTAACATTTCGGTTATTGTCCGAGCCTTTCCGAAAACGGAGCCATCGGCTTTCCGTTACGGAAAAGTCCTCTTCATTTATTACAAATCCGTGTGTTGCTGCACGGGCCAAAAGCCACTGTTTCTGATACTCCGGGGTTATATGCCCTAAAACTTTTCCCCGTTCATTTTGTTTTGTGCATCGGCTTACGGTAGGATTTGCTGTCAGTCGGAAATGCCATGTATCGTTGACCTCAAGTCGGCTCAAAAACGACTCATAGTCCCGTGTTTCCCAGCCCGTGTCGGTTACGGCCGGTCCGAATTGCAGCGCGACGGAACCAAAGTCCGGATAATTGCGGCTCATAACTATCAGATAGAGTTTGTCGCCCAGCTTATCGATACGCCACAGATTGCGACTTCTCGGCCCGGAAAACGATTGTTCGATCGCTCCGTGGAAAAGGGTCGGAGAAGCTAAAGCTTTCATCGTGCTTCGTCGGCCCGGATCCAATTGTATTCTGGACAGATACATTATGACTCCTCCAGTTCCGCTAGTGCGTCATGTTCCGTTGATAAATGAACTGCCTCCTCGCCAGCAGGTATCGGGGATACGGGATGCTTACCTTCTACGGTGCGGAATCCATATTGACGATCTCGAAAATCAAAGGTAATCGGAGCGTCGCGAACAACGGTGCGGGCATACCCGCCCTCATCCGCGTCCGTATTCACGGGAAGCGCGGGCACTTGACCGGGGTGGCTTCGCAGCCATTGTTTCTGTCTCCACTCAGGAAGCAGCCATGGCTCCCGGCGGAGAGCATCGTCCAGCGATAGTTCACGAATGCCGAGCACGAGCGGTTGTGTCGGCGGGCAGGAGCGGCGACCCAAATAGAGCGCCCATACCGGTCTTCTCAGCGCTTCTTCCAGTGTTTTGAGCAGTGACTTATCTTCGCTTTCCAATCCGACAAGAAAAACAGCGTCTGAAAGATAATACCGATTGGTAACGTCCGCGGTTTTCAGATAATGAACCATATGATAGTCTCGGATCAAGTCCCCGGGATGATCGGTCCGAACACCGAATCGCACATTCTGAAAAATCGAGATTTCCTCGTCCCGGCGCATCCCGAGAGCTGCCGCCAGCATCCCTATAACACCGCTCTTGGAAGGCTCCTTTCCAGTCTGTCGGGTGTTAAAACGCGATTCCGTTCCCCAGGACTGTAGCGGCCCCGCCAGCCGCAGCAGCAGCGTACTCATTCCGCATCCCCGCCCTCGGCCATACGTGACTCTACGAATTCACCGATACGCTCAATCAATGCCGGAAGAGGCATCTGTTCGGCGAACCCGGACAAAACATCGCTGCGTCCGGTACCCAACGACAATCTCGGAGGAGAAACGAACATCTCATATGTCTGCTTCGCATAAGAGGCCAAAGCCTCCTCGGAGGCTTTCAGATATCCATCGCTCCCGGCATGTACCGGTTTTTCGAAAGCACCGGCCATATTCACCGGCTGGTCACCCCGAACAGCAACATACACAAAATCCGGTACGGTCCGGTTGGCAAAGGAGTTCTGCTTCCCGGTGGGCATAGAGTAGCAGAATGCTTCCAGGAAACCTTTGACTACTGCCGCAGTGTCCCCGGCAAGCCAAGGCACCAGTTCATCTACATTCACTGTGGAATAGCGGTACAGGGTCGCCGAGTTAAATTCTGTCGTACCGATGTGTCCGGCACCGGCATTGTCCATAGAGGCACAGTCATCGACAGCAGTGAAATAATCAAACTCATTCTGTACGGCGTGAGTAGAAATACTGTGGGCGACCTGGGCAGCAGCGTCATAATTCAGCGACGGATCCGACGCGACCATACGGCCAAACAGGATTTGATCGACAGACGGATTATCCTTCATCGCCGATTTGATCTCCATCTTGTCCGCTCCCCGCAGCGTCAACTGAGCTAAAGCCTTTGCCTGTGCGTAACTCACAAAAAACAAAGCATCCGTCTCTTTTGCCTTATTCAGCGAGAATCCGGCCGTATCCAGCGCTGCTATCGCTTTTTTCTCTGCGGAATCAACATCCAAAGTGGGCTCCTGCAAAAGCATGGCGTCTGTGATCCGGGCAAGGACTTTTTTTGTACGAAGTCCGAGCTTTTCCTGCTCAAATATTTCTCGGAACGCGACACGCATTGCCCTTTTCCACGCCTGGCTTGATACTCGGGCACGCGTAACTCCACCGTAAACGGCAGTTTTCGGGCTTCCGGTATCATCCCTGTTCACACAGCTGGGTGGGACGGTTTGAAGTACATGGATGTCGATATAGCAACGATCGTTTTTCATGATTCCTTGCTCTCCTTATTTATACTTTTTTTGTGGTATTGTCTGTAAAAGTCCTGTCCCCATTTCAGCCGTACCTGACCGCTATAGTCAGAGAGCTGATAAAGGTAAATATCCCCCGCCAAGTCAGCATAATCCACGGGAATGCTCGAGGCCCGGAGGAGCTGAATCAATCCCCGCAGGTAATGAGCCAAAGCCGTCGGTGTATTTGCCGTAGCGGCAGCATTCAGTCTGCGCATGACCCGCTCCAGGTCATTCTCATCCTCTACAAGCCGGCCAACAGCAGCTCCGATCCTCTGCCCGGTACAGTGCATGGGCTCCAGCGCCGGGTCGTGCCCCTGCTGATGCAGAGCAAACAGCGTCAATGCTGTATATATCGCCCATTCCTCCCGGCTCGGCTTCCCGTTCTTTCCGTACATCTCCTCCGGCATATCCAGCAGGTACTCTCCCCATAGCTGGGGAATAGCTCCCGGCTCATGACCGATACCGCGCCGCAAATTAGCCAAAGCCGCTTTTCGCGCTGAGGTGTCGGGCGAGCTTAGTATTCGCAGGATCTTTCCCGCTGTATAAGCCTGCACATTTCTGTGTGGTGATGCCATGTGCTCACTCCTTTCTTTATGCTTTAGTTATTCTTCCGATAAATTTGTTGAACGCTTCCGGCGTAGAATAATGATATTTTGTCTCTTTGCTGTCCGATTCTGCCCATCTGCCAATAAACGCCGCTTCGCCGGCGCCATCCGCCAGTTCTCTTCCCAATGTCTGCGCAATCCTGCGCGCAGTGTCCTGCCACTCAACACACAGAGCAGTTATTTCCTCCATGATCTGCTCAGCTTTGGGACGCAGAAGCCATTGACGAAAAGCTGTATCAATGCGGTAATAATACTGCTCCTTTGCCGCTTCCGCCGCAGACATACGTGAGGCCGGAACCGCTTTTTTGTTTTCGGTCTCTCTTTTTCCCGCAGCTATGGCCAGTTCCCCCGCAAGTTCTCCGACAGCAAATGCCAACCGGTCACATAAATGCACTTGATCTACGATATGCTTCTGCCATATATATCCCGCCTCCGTTAACAGATCAACATGGAAAGAAAGCGAGTCGCTCACAGTATTCGTGACAGAGCTTCCGCTGGAATCATACAAAACCGAAACAGCGGCAAAACGCATCAGTCTTTCGCGTTCCAATCCACCGTCTTCCTGCAGTCTTTTCAGCCAGTATGTGATTCCGGGAAGTCGGTTTTCGGTGCTTTGGACGGCTACCGTTGAAAAATCTCGCCACAACTGTCGGGAAGGTGCGTGGGGCTTTGGGCTGTAGCCTATCGTCTCCGCTTTTTTCTTGACAGGTCTCCATACCGTCATAGGTTCCGCGAAAGCGTTTTCGGTGCCTAAAAGATCGCCGCAGTATTCACTGTATTCCGTTACAAGCCCTTCGGACATTTTTAGGAGTACTCGCCGGGACTGTAATGTAAACAATTCGGCCAGATCGTTTGGAAGCGGAATTGATATATACTCTCCTGTTTTTGCCTGTTCCAATTCCCAGGATGGTAAGGGTTCGCCATACAGCTGTTCTCCGTCTTTCAGGAAAACCGTATTGATCCATATAGTCTCAAACAAGTTGTCGCCCAATGCATAAATCATGCCGAGATTTCCCAGCCAGCCTCTTGCACTGCCCGGTTTGGTTTTGACATTTTTCTTCCCATCGGGAGTCTTGGGTTTCACACTTGCGTCATCATATCCCTGCAAATAGATCAGCCATCGTGCTGCTTCAGACAACGTCAGCGATTTATCTGCTCCGCCGGCTCTTCCCGCAAAAATACGTACCTTGTTCTCACTTTGGAGAATGGATCCGTTTAATTTCGCCGCAGTATGAGGTGTCCCTATAGAGGCCTCCGGGACTTGATAAAAAGGGTGTGTTTCATCCAGCAGGTCAAAGCGGCCATGCCATTGATCTATATACGCCCGCACCGGTCCGGCAGGGAATTCTCTTCTTCTCCATATGGCTTCCCATCTGTCAAGAGCGGCGTCTTCGTCTCGCAGTGAAGCCGGCTGACCATCTTCGTCCGTGCGATAAAATACGGTATAAGCTATTGCAATCAGCAGACGAAGGATCGCTGCATCCTGTGCCGGACTCTCGCCGGCCAATGACGAATAGCGATGTGCGCCGATCAGAGCTTCGGCTAAGGATATTTCTTTAGTCGAATTGTTTTGATCCATTACCCTTATCCACGGTTCATCTGCAAGGTTATAACTGTTTACCACTCTCATCATCCTTTCTGTCCCAAGTCAACCCGTATTCTTGTGTATAATGCAGGCACACTCCTTGAAGGTATGCACAGTTGTCTGTATTAAACATCAGGACAAGTTCTCCATTTAGCCAACTGGAATTCTGCCATTCAGAGAGCTTTTTTCTGTTCAGGTTCTCCAATTCCCGGATAGTTGCTTCCTCCCGTCCGTAAGTGCTGAATTCCGGTGGGAGAGCCAGCCTCTGACGGGCTATGCAGCGTGCGCTTAAGTCATCCGGTGCATGAGATGGGGACAGGGTCGCGTTTGATCCCTGCCAGGGGAAGAAGGTTACTGTGCCATCGTTATGTTCCTGCATGGCAAGGACTGTAATTTCCGGTTCCCCGTCTCGGACAGCCGCTTCACCATGAACTCCGTCAGCCGGATACTCAATGTTCAGAAGGCCGTCAATGGTTCTTACACGTCGGGATCCGAGCTTTGGCGGGGCCGTCAGGCGGTAGTTATCCGCTTTATTTTCCTTATCCTTCAATCGCCCGCTGTGTATCTCCCACGCCTTACTCAATTCCGGGTCCTGCAGCATGGATACATCCGGCTCGCGGTACGTTTCCTGTACCAACAGAGGGATATTGCCGGGGAGCAGGATCTCATCGGGCAGCAAAGCATCTGTTCGCTTCAGCAGCCAGTCGCCATAGACGGCCCTGCTTCCGCTGTCGGTCTTCCCGTTGTCATCCAAAATGCAGCAGACCGGATTCTCCAGCTGTTTCGGTCTCGTTCTGGAGTGTCTGTGGAGACGCCCTATCCGCTGAAGTAAAAGGTCCATCGGACAAAGCTGGGTGATCATAATGTCGAAGTCGATATCAAGGGACTGTTCCAAAACCTGTGTACCGATCACGACCAGGCCTGCGCGTTTTTCCGAAGTGGAGCTTTTTCCCACTCTTTTCAATATTTTTGTCTCTATTTCGCTCCGGTCGCTTGCGGTGTAGCGCGAATGAACGAGGATAACCTCAGCCTCCGGAAGGGCGGTTTTCACCTTTTGAGCCGTATTCTGTGCTGCGCGAACCGTATTAACAATCATAGCGCAGCAGCCGCCTGCTCGTACAGCATCCCGCAAAGTGCTGATACTTTCTTCCCAAGTTATACGGCAAATGTTTATCTTCCGATTCTGAAAACACTTGTCAAGGCTTTCCTGCTTCAGTTCCCGTCCGAACGTCCAGGTCAGCAGCGGATAACGTCTGTTTGTCCTCCAGCCTTCCGGTCCCTTCTCCGGATCACTGTTGAGGTAGGCTCTGATCAGGTCTGTTCTCCGGTGCTCGGGCAGTGTGGCAGACAAAATGATCACCGGAACGCTGTATGCCCCCAGCCAATTTAAAGTTCGGTCCAAATAACGGTTCATATAGGCATCGTACGCGTGACATTCATCCAGAATAACAACTTTGCCCGCAAGTCCAAGGTGGCGAAGCATAAAGTGTTTTTGTTTCAAAGCAGCCATAAGCAGCTGGTCCACAGTACCGATCACGAAATCAGCCAAGAGCGCCTGTTTTCGCCCATTGAACCATGGGTGAACGACCAGGCTTTCTTCCTTATCTCCGTCTTCATTTCCATTCGCGCAGCCGCGAAAAAGCGCCCTGTAGTCTTCATTCAGTTCGGCCATTCCATGCGCGAGCCGGATCGAAAGCTGCGTTTCTTCGGCTTGGTTTTTTGCCCAAGCAGCCAAGCGGGTAAACAGTCCGTTTGCCGTGGCCTGTGTCGGCAGCCCGAAAAAGATTCCGCTGCAGCCGCATTTGCTGGCCAAGACCTCTGCCGCCGCCAACGCAGCCTCCGTTTTTCCTATTCCCATTTGGGCTTCCAGTATATAAATGCCGCCTTCTGTCTCATTGACAGCACGGATCACCATATCCTGAACGGCATTCGGAATAAACCCGAACTCCGTAAAGAATCTATCCTGATCCATGGAAAAGCACAAGGGATCCCAGCTTTCCGGCAATTGGATCCGGGCCCACGCCCGCTCTGCACGCGTCGGATATATTCCGAACGAACCGGCCTCCTCTGGCGAAATCAATGGGAAATATATCGTATTGCTGGAGAGCCAGTCTGCCATGATTACCAATCCGCTCAACAGCAACTGAGTCGGCATACGGATCTCCGGCAGTTCATTGATCGATCCATACCCCGACTTCTCCAGTGAAAAGGCAAGCCACTCACGGCGCAATTCTTCCCATACAGGCCGCATAGCGCTGTTTTCATAATAGTTTTGACCATAGATGTGCGAATCATCCCTGCAATCATCCGCGAATTCCTGCGGTCTCCCATGGTGGGCCCCGACCACCGATGCGATGCCGCGGGGACAATTTACATTCAGCAAATAAGCCTCCCCGGCTTTTGCATGCGGTGAGTATTTGGCATCAATATAATCCTTCGGGTATCCGATTCTGAGCCCATACCGTTCAAGCTTTTGCCGCACATCTCCAAGCGGTTCCAGTATCCGGGCTGCAAACACAGGCGTCAGCTTCCCAATATCGTGGACCATGCCGACAAAACGGCAGAGCTTTTCCGCCTCTTTTGCCGGAATCAAATCTTCGGAAACAAAGTGATCGGCAAGCCAATTATTGAGCAGCCGTATCATGATAGCTGCGGTATCCATGCCGTGCATCCAAAGAGGGAGCCAAGCAGAGCCGTCTCGTGATGATTTTCCTGGGAACGTCATAAGGATAGAAGATAAGTGTGTTTTGTTTTCCATAGTTATCTCCTGTCATAATGGTTCCGGAAGCATAGGAATCATAGTTGTTCGAACAGATGTATTATCTACGGTCGGTTGTACAATAAAACGGATTTCCATGTCATGATAATCTTAGTAATTATCTTTAATTCTGTCAAGCCCTTTATTCTGCCTCGCAATTTATGTAACTATTGCTGCTCTTTTTCCATGTCTGCTTCCATATCTGCCAACACGCGGCTGCCCGCGGCGATCAGGCTGCGGCCGTGGCAGATGAAGCGCACGTCCACCGGGCTGTCCGGGTGCGCCGCCTGCCAGCCGCGGACGGCG
>CADCQE010000114.1 GCA_902803505.1 uncultured Lachnospiraceae bacterium
CCGGATTGCGTCGCCGGCCTCATCCGCTGCATCCGAGATTCCGCGGATGACCACATCGTAACCGCCCTGTCCGACGCTGACATGGACGGTCTCACCGACGCGGTGATGGAGCAGCGCCTTCCCAAGCGGGGAGTCTATGGAGATCAGGCCCTTCAGCGTATTGCCGCGGATAGTCGTCACGATCCGGTAGGTCTCCGTCTCATCGTCCTCCGGGAAATAGACCTCCACAGTCTTGTTCATGGCGACCTCGTCGTCATCGGACTCCTTCTCCTCTATCACATGGGCCGTCCGGATCATGCGCTCGAGATAGCGGATCCGGCTCTCATTCTGGTTCTTCGCGCGCTTCGCTGCGTAGTACTCGAAATTCTCGGACAGATCCCCCTGGGCCCTGGCCTCCTGCACCTCTGCAATGAGCTGCTTTCTCTGCACGAGCTTGCGCTCATCGATCTCCTTCTGCATCTTCTCAATATCGCCCTTCGTCAAGCGGTCGTACATTCTTATGCCTCCTTACTGCTGCATTTCCAGTCATAAATATATGATCTGCCATGCAGAGTCTTTCGTTTTCCCTACTCCTCAATTACCTGGAATTCCAGGAAATCAAAATCAATCTCTTCGATGAAGCTGTCCTTTGTGAAGCGGGTCTTCGCCGTCTTCTGAAAATCCGAAATATTGCTGTTAAGCCACTGGGGCACCTCAAGGTCGAACTCCATGCAGATCTCCCTGAGAAGATGCATGATCTTGTGCGTCCTCGTCTCTTCGGTGAAATCCTCTTTCACAGTGTCCCGCAGCATATGGCCGTCCTGCCACAATTTTCCCCATATCCTCATATGATTGCCTCCGTGTGGGTCACTTATAGCCGCCCCTATTGACCCGCTGTGGAAATAAATGCCTTCAATTCCCGATAGATCTTCTCTTCCTCCGGCGGGCAGCCCATGATGCAGTGGTCGAAGTCTTTCGTACAGCGGCCGACACCAAGCTTTCCTCTCCTGCCCTGCATCCCCTGCCCGATGCCGATGGGCACGCTCAGCTTCGCCAGCAGACCCTCTTCTTCGAGACGGCACAGGGCTCCGATCAGGCTTCCATAGCAGGCGCTGCAGGAGTCCACCTCCTCCACAGCATAGGCGACGTCCAGCACCTTTCGCTGTCTCGGCAGCTCCTCGCCTTCGCTCAGTCCGCCGCCCGCCTTATTGAGAGGCAGCACATGGAGTTCTTTCCCGCCGCACAGGACCAGCTCCGCCTGATCCAGGTCCCTGCTCCCCACGCCCAGCTCCGCTGCCAGGCCGATGTAAGGAATCTCCTCTGTCTCATAGTGCAGGAGATAGCTGGCGTAGCTGTCCACGAGAACGGGATCCACTGCCGCCATTACGCAGTTCCGCACCACCGGGTTGCCGCCCTCCTCAAAGTCCAGGTCCCCGCAGATGTGATCCACGACAATAAAATCCTGGCGGATCCCGGTATTGAGATGGGCGATCGGCCTGTGGAGGCCCATGGAATGGAAGCGGGACTTCTCTTGATTCGGCAGCAGGCCCTTCAGATTCTTCAGGGCGCAGGTCACCTTTGTCTGGCAATGTCCTTTGAGCACCGGGACATTGATCAGGAAATCGATCCGGTCTGCAGCATCGGAGATATTGAGCTTCATGCCCGAGCAGTCCAGGCAGTGCCAGCTCTCCTTCTGCGTATCGATGAGAGGCACGCCGTATCTCCTGCTGAGCTCCCGGTAGCCGCAGTACTCGAAGGCCTCTGATGTGCGGTCTCCTACCCAGGAGCCCTCCGCAATCACAATATCCCGGACCTGCTTCTCCTGCAGGTACTCGATGATCCCGGCCACCACCTCGGGGTGTGTCGTCGCGCCAAAGGAGGCCGGAGAAGGTGTCACGAGATTCGGCTTAATCCCGATCCGTTTTCTTGCTCCGATGCGTGCAAAAAGATCGGCCTCGGTAAGAAGCCGCTTTGTCATTTCCTTATAATCCGTTCCATAGATCTTCCAGATCTGGTTCTGTCTAAGCATGGCCGCTCCTCTTCTCCCTCTCACTTTGCGATCTCAAAGAAAGCGTCGCAGCGGTTCCTGACGTCAATCAGATCATTGTATTCAATGCAGTCATATTCATTCATCAGGGCATCCACTTCCGCATCCGTCCCGTACTCATGAAACAGCCCGTCCGTCCCATACCAGACTCTGCCCGATAAGGCAGGAATCTTCTCCTCCAGCTCCTGCAGGTAGACATCGAAGCCGCTCAGCTTGCTTCCGGAGAGCTTCAGGGTCTCCTCCCCGAGATAATTCAGGCTTGTGATGGGAGCTTCTTCCATTGAAAGGTCGTAATTGGCCCAGATAAAATAGGGGGTCTGGTAATAGAGCTGGCTCTCGTTCACATTGCCGCTGTTCCGGTCAAAGCCGTTATAGGATTTATAGAATTCAGAAGGAAGGGCGGGGAAATGATCCCCGAAGAAGACGACGATTGTCTTCTCCCCGCAGTCCTTGATGTCCCCCATCAGCTTCCCCAGCGCCCGGTCGCTCTCACTGATGAGGCTCACAAACTGGTTTACCGTCGGATAGGCTTCATCCAGGGTGACCGTGCCCGCGTACTCCTCGTCCGTGTAGCCGCCGTGATTCTGCATCG
>CADCQE010000115.1 GCA_902803505.1 uncultured Lachnospiraceae bacterium
ATGTCGCAAAAAGAACCGTCCCCACTGCATCATTTTTTGCCCCCGCTGTATCATTCCGGGGGACTCGATCACCTCATGCTCTCTTAGTGAGGTAAGCTTCAATCCGGTCCATAGCCTCAGCCTCATCCGCACCGTCCGCTGAAACTGTGACTTCCGAGCCCGCGTCCAGACCAAGTGTCATCATTCCCATGATGCTCTTAGCATTCACCCGTCTGTTCTCGGATTCCACGTAGACATCACTCTGAAACTGGCTGGCCATCTGCACCAGCAGTGCCACAGGTCTTGTCTCCAGGCCTCCGTCGAGCCGAACCGTGATTTCCCTCTTTGTCATACCCTCTGTTCCTCCTCTATCGCGACGATTCTGTCAGACTAAACTGTTGTCGGATGACACGCGAAGCTGCTGCGTCCCGAAGAAGCAGCGGCCACTTCCGAATCATACTCCAGTTCCTCGAAATGCTCTTATGTCGCACTTTTGTTTCTCATCTCTCCTGCGATCTCGCTGAGCTTCCGCAGGCGATGATTGACCCCGGATTTCCCGATGGGAGGATCCAGGCAGGATCCCAGCTCCAGGAGGGAAGCATCCGGATATTGCAGTCTGGCTTCTGCCATCTCCACCAAGGCAGGCGGAAGCTGGGCGAAGCCCCCGTGATCCCGTAAATAGGTAATGTCCTCAATCTGCCTCACCGCAGAGGCAACGGTCTTCCCCAGGTTCGCCGTCTCACAGTTGACGCGGCGGTTCACGCGGCCGCGCATCTCCTTCATCACACGCACGGATTCGATACTCAGAAAGGAGTGGCTGCCTCCCATGATGCCAAGGAGAGACGTCACCTGGTCTCCTTCCTTGAGATAGACCACATAGTCGCCTTTTCTGAGAACAGCTTTGGCGCCGAATCCCAGCTTGGACATTGTGGAAAGAAGCAGCTCCGCTTCCTCTTCCCTGCGGCAGACGAACTCGAGGTGATAGGATTTCTCCGGGGCACTGACAGAGCCCGCCGCAATAAATGCTCCCCTTAGAAAGGCTTTCTTGCAGCACTCCATCTGCAGAACCGAGCGATGGGAGACGGACTTCCAGACCGCCCCGGCTCCATAGCCGGAGGGCAGGGATAAGAGAATGCTTTCTCCCTTTGAGCGCGCCCGCTTCGGCTCCCGGCGAATGACCATATCTATATTATACGCTCTTTGAAATAAAGTAAAGAGCAAACTGGCAGCTTCCTCGCTGTCTACTTTCAAGACGAGCCCATGCTCAAATTGCTCCTCTGCCGGGTCTTTCGTCCCCAGGAAACGCAAAAAAGCAGCAATTTCCGCGATCTGGCAGTGTCTCGCCTGGGGAACGATCGCAAGCAGCTCCTGCTTTACTTCTGATGAGAATGACATGAACGCACCTTAATCATTTCTTGTGTGCCGGATCCTTATCGATGTCCCTGTGCCATACTCTGACTCCGGATTCTCCGTCCTCCATAAGGGACTCCGCAATCGCCTCTGCAAGACACACGGAGCGGTGCCTGCCGCCAGTGCAGCCGATGGAGACCACCAGCTGGTTTTTCCCTTCTCCGATGTAATGGGGGATCAGGAACTTCAGGAGATCTGTGTATTTTTTGATAAATACCCTGCTCTCCTCGTATTCCATGACAAAGTCAATGATGGGCTGGTCCTTGCCTGTCAGCGGACGCAGTTCTCCCACATAATAGGGATTCGGAAGAAAGCGGACGTCCGCCACCAGGTCGGAATCTGCAGGAATGCCGTACTTAAAGCCAAAAGACTGGACCGTAATGAACAGACTGTCGAAGTGCCGGTCCTCCGTAAAGATCCGCACGATCTCTGTCTTCAGTTCCCTTGTGAGGAGCTTGCTCGTATCAATGACGTAATCGGCCCTTGACTTCAGGACATTCAGGCGTCTGCGCTCTTCCCTGACTCCATCCTCAATACTCCCGGTCTTTCCCGAGAGGGGATGAATCCGCCTTGTCTCCTTAAAGCGGCGAAGAAGCACGTCGTCTGCGGCATCCAGAAACACCAGCTCATATTGAAATCCGGATTTCTCCAGATCCCGGATCGCGCTCTCGAGATCCTCCGTCTTCATGGCGGAGCGTATATCGAGGCCGATGGCAAATTTTGTAAATTCTGAAGCAGTACCGTCCGAAGCAATCTGGACAAAAGACCGGATCAGGGCAACCGGAAGATTGTCCACACAATAAAAGTCTTCATCCTCCAATACGTTGAGGGCAGTACTCTTTCCCGCACCGGACATGCCGGACACAATCACAAATCTCATAAGCTATCCTTTCTGCCCGCGTCAGAAGGATCAAATCCCAGCATACGGATCTCCGGCTCGAGCTGCACTCCGAACTGCATGAACACTTTCTCCCTTACAAGATGGATCAGCGAGATGACATCCTCCGCCGTAGCGCCTCCTGCATTTACAATGAATCCGCAATGCTTCTCGGAGACCATGGCTTTGCCGACTCCCGCCCCGCGAAGGCCGGCCTCCATGATGAGCTTTCCTGCAAAATAGCCTTCGGGCCGCTTAAACGTGCTGCCCGCAGAAGGCAGGTCAAGGGGCTGCTTCTCCTGTCTGCGGGCGCGGAGGTCCTGACTTAGTTCCTCTATCTCGGAGCGCTCGCCTCTCCGAAGCCGGATCCATGCGTCCAGGGCGATCAGGGGCCTCTTCTGGAACACGCTGCTCCGGTATCCCAGCTCCAGCTCACCGGCCGCCAGCTCGCAGATCTGTCCGCTCTCGTCAAGGACAGTCACGCGCTCCAGAACCTGCTTCATCTCGCCGCCATAGGCGCCGGCGTTCATCACGCAGGCTCCCCCAAGGGAGCCGGGGATCCCCCCGGCAAATTCAAATCCGGCCAGGCTTTCGTTCATCGCCGCAGCAGCAATCGTTGAGAGCAGCGCGCCGCACTGGGCATGGATGCGCTCTCCGTCGATCTTGATCCCGCTCAGGTTCTTCCCCAGGCGGATCACCGCACCGCGGAAGCCTGCATCCGAGACCAGAAGGTTGCTGCCATTTCCCATAATAAAATAAGGAAGATTCCGTTCCCTGCAAAGAAGGACGAGTTCCTGAAGCTCCCGCCCGGAGGATGGCCGGAGCAGGTAATCGGCCGGACCGCCGATCCGAAACGAGGTATGGGCGCTCATGGGCTCATCTGTCTTCACAGCATCCTCTCCGAGCAGTCTGGAAAACTCCCGGGAAAGAAGCGCATCACTCATCCTCTCCTCCTTGCTCTTCATCCGCATCCGCGCTCGCGGCCTTCGACGCAACCGTCTGGGCCTGAACGTCGGCGGAGTTGCTGCTCAGGTACTGCCGGGCATTCTCCGCCTTCTGGCTGTCGGGGAAGCTTGTGATGATCAGGTTGAAATTGAGGTCGGCATTCTCGGCATCGCCCTGCATCCGGTAGGAATGGGCGAGATAATTCAGGATGTCGTAATCCGAGGAATCCATGCCTTTCGCCAATTCGAGGATCCGGACTGCCTCTGCGTAATTCTTGCTGTCAAATGCTGCGATTCCGGCCTTCTTGTATGCGGCGAAGAGGGACACGTCCATCTCCTCCGCTATGTTGCTGAAGATCCTCCTGGAGTCCTCATCCAGCAGGGAGGGCTCCACGCAGGCGAGATACGTGGCCGCCGACGAGGTCTGTCCGTCATTCCACGCGTTCAGGGCCTTGACGAGGTTCTGGTAGCTGGAAGCGGTCAGCGCGGAGGATTCGGCCTGTTCATTGGCCGTCGACACCGAGCGCTGGGACACTTCGATCTGATCGTTCATCATCTGGATCTGGGCCGAGTAAACCGCCATATCGGAGGAATATTTCGTGACCTTCTCGTTGGCGGTCCGGTTGATGCTGCGGGTCCAGGCGGGAATAAACAGGAACCAGATTGCAGCCGCGCCCACGGCGATGCCGATCAGCATATTGACAATGGACATGCGGGCCTGGCCGCCCCGCG
>CADCQE010000116.1 GCA_902803505.1 uncultured Lachnospiraceae bacterium
CAGCATCCTTCAGAGTCTCCTGCTTCGCGGAAACGGTCTCGGTCACAGCCGGAGCAGCAGTGCTCTCCTGAACGAGGTTCTCATCCGGGATCGCCTCAGCTCTGCCTGCGGGAGCAGCGGTCTCACTTTTCGCCTCCGTCTGGCGTCTGGGCCGGCGCTGTTGAAGCTTACTCGAAGCATTCTGCTGGCGCACGACGCGCACGATCCCGCTCTTCTTCGGCTTATCCGCTTCATCCTTCGCGGCTTTTTGGGCCTTGGATGAAGCTTTTTCGTCCGACGAACTGGCGGCAGAAGTCTCCGGTACTTCCGGCGCACTATCCTTGCGCCCGAATGCCGCCCGAATGTTCTCGACCTCGTTGTCCGGGACAAAGCTGACACCGGTCAGCTTCGTATGCCCTTTCTCCGCGAGGTAAGCCAGAATCTCCTGCCTGGAGACCCCAACCTCAAGCGCCAGTTTGTGAACATTGATTTTTACCATATACAATCTCCCTCGTGTCTGCCTTCATTCAGGCTGCTTTATTACTCTTCGAGCTTAAGCACAGCCGCTGCAAGCTTAGGATCAAGAATCGCGATCGAAGCGCGGAATTCCTTGCCGACAGCCTGTCCGAGCTGCTCCCTGTCCCCGAATTCAAGGCAGGGAAGCTCATAAAACTCACACATATTCGTGAACTTCTTCTTCGTATTCTCTGAGGCATCCGCGGCCAGGATCACCAGGCTCGCGCGGCCGCTCTTCACTGCTTTCTCAGTGGAGAACTCCCCGCTCACTACCTTGCCGCCCTTTGCCGCAAGGCCCACATATCCGCGAATCCTCTCCTCTTTGGTCATGTCTGTCCCTCGCAGTCCCGTGCCAAAGGAGTGCTCTCACTCCCGGCAATCTGTCCCGCCAAAGCCTCGTAGAGGCTCTCCGGGATCTGCATCTTCAGCGATCTGCCGAGCGCTCCGGATCTCATTGCTTTCTTCAGGCATCCCGCATCCCTGCACAGGTAAGCGCCTCTCCCGGAAGCCTTTCCGCCCGGATCCGTCTTCACCTCTCCTTCCGGGGTGCGTACAATACGGATCAGTTCACTCTTGTCCTTCGCCGTTCGACAGCCCAGACAGGTTCTGAGCGGCCTCCTCCGGGACAAGGCCGGATTCGAAATTGTCATAATCATCACTCTCTTCGTAGTAGACGCCGTTCTCATCAAAATCATCGAGATACAGGTCATCGAAATCACCGGATTCCCTGGCCTGGGTCTCGGACTTGATATCAATCTTATAGCCGGTCAGCCTCGCGGCGAGTCTCGCATTCTGTCCCTCTTTGCCGATGGCAAGGGAGAGCTGGTAGTCCGGTACGATCACCTTCGCCGAGCGATGGTCCGGATCCGCTCCGACGGTGATGACCTTCGCCGGGCTGAGTGCATTTTCAATCAGGACAGCAGGATTCTCATCCCATGCGATAATATCGATCTTCTCGCCTCTGAGCTCAGATACCACGGCGCCGACGCGGCTTCCGTTCATGCCGACGCAGGCACCCACCGGATCTACGTCCGGATTGTTCGACCAGACGGCCATCTTGGTGCGGGAGCCGGGCTCGCGGGAGACGCCTTTGATCTCGACCGTGCCGTCCCTGACCTCGGAGACTTCCTCCTCAAAGAGCTTGCGCACGAGATCCGGATGCGTCCTGGAGACCAGGATCTTCGGGCCTTTTGTCGTATTTTTGACGTCTATGACGTAGACCTTCACTCTCTCTGTGGGCTGGAAGCGCTCCGACTTGACCTGCTCATTCTCGTTGAGCACCGCATCCGCTTTGCCCAGGTTGATATAATAGGATTTGTTCTGCAGTCTTGAGACCACACCGGAGACGACTTCCTTCACCTTGCTGTTGTACTGGTTGTAGACAGCGTTTCTCTCCTCCTCGCGGATTCTCTGAAGGATGACGTTCTTCGCATTCATCGTGGCGATGCGGCCGAAGGACTTGGAGTTGATATTGATGGTGATGATATCTCCCGCCATCACGTGGGGATCCGTCACTCTCGCCTCCTCCAGCGTCACCTGCAGGGTCGGATCGATGATGTCCTCTTCCGTCTCGACGACTTCCTTCTCCGCAATCACAGAATACTCGCAGGTCTCGGGATCGATCTTGACCTCAATATTGTCATTCTTCCCGAAGTGCGCCTTGCAGGCCTGGACAAGCGCCTGTCCGATCGAATCGAGCAGGGACTCCCTGCTGATTCCTTTCTCTTTTTCAAGTAATTCGATCGCAGCCTTCAATTCTGTATTTTCAGTCGCCATGACTTCCTCCTCTATTCACCTCAGTTTCTATAATAGTTATACTAGTTAACCTAAATAATTGCCGAAGGCAATTTCTTAGATTAACTGCATATAAGAAAAACGAAAGGTTCTGCGCAGCAGATAATATCGTTAACGGCTATAAGGAAAGGATCTGCAGCGCAGAAGGTTTCGTTTTCCAAAAATGTATTTCATCCAAAAGTCACGATTCACGGCCCCTCCCGCTGCAGGCCACAGACCAGCCGTGCTTCGCACGTATGTCGCAGCGAAAGCATCTTGCAGATTGGCCGAAAATAGTAACATCTAAAAATCAAATGCTAAGCGAATCAGCGCCAGCTCTTTGCGGGAAAATGTCAGGGGTGTGCCGTCCTGAAGGATCGTCACGCCCACTGCATCCCAGCTGTCAAGGATCCCCTTGAATTCCTTCCTGCCGTCTACCGGCTGAAACGTCTTCAGCTCGATCTCCCTTCCGGAAGCAAATTCGAAATCGTGTGGACGCTTCAGGGCTCTTCCCAGCCCCGGCGAACTGACCTCCAGAGTGTAAGCATCCGGGATAAAATCCTGTTCATCGAGCAGCGGATCCAGAGCCCTGCTCACTGCCTCGCAGTCATCTATGAGGACGCCGCCTTCTTTGTCAATGTAGCAGCGGAGATAGTACTCACCGCCTTCTTTGACATACTCTGCATCCACCGGATGAAGCCCCAGCTGCCCGGTGACCGTAAGGAGCAGATCCCAGGCCCTATTCTCAATCGCTTCTTTCTTGCTCATTGCTCAATACAACGCGGACGGCCCAGACACAAAAGTGCGCGGAAGGAGCCTCAACCCGCGGCCGCCCCGAGACGGCATTTCAATAAAGTGGAGCGGACGAATGCGCCCGCTCCAAACTTCAACATCAGTAACCTAAGTCAATATAGCACCGCCTCTCCGAAAATGCAAGGGGTATCTGAGTAATTTCTATTATACGTTACTATTCACGGCCAATCTGCAATCAGAACCTGGCTCATCATGCTTGCATGAATGAGACAGGTTCTGATTGCAGATAAGGCCTGCGAAGCAGGAACCTCCCCCTACAGCCTCAGACATAAGCAGCTTTCGCTGCGACATACGTGCGA
>CADCQE010000117.1 GCA_902803505.1 uncultured Lachnospiraceae bacterium
GATCTGGGCAAGGGGCTCCTGGAAAAGGGAGACATAGACGAGGAAGCCCGTGATGATGCCGATGTCTGCGATGGTGCCGTTGGCAAAAAGCAGGCCGGCGACAATCAGGACCGCCGCATAGGTAATGTAGGATACGACGGACATCGCCGGCTCCACAAGGCTGCCGGCGCCCTGAGATTTGAAGAGAATCGTACCAAGCAGAGTATTCTTTTCCTGGAACTCCCCGCTCTTTCTGTTCTCGGCATTGAATGCCTTGATCACGAGCTGGCCCGAGTAGTTTTCTTCTACTGCAGCGTTCACTTCACCGAGAACCTCCTGGTTCTTATTGAAGAGCGGAAGTGCATACTTGAAGGTGAGTGCAATGATGATCAGCATCACCGGCAGTGAGCACACTACAGCGAGGGCCATCTGCCAGCAGGACAGGAACATCGCGATGAAGACACCGATCAGCATGACGCCGGACTGCACCAGCATGCTCACACTGTTCTGCAGGGATGTGCTCAGCGTGTCAACGTCATTGGTGATCACGGAGAGGATATCACCGGTTTGTGTGGTGTCGTAATAATCCAGAGGCATCCTGTTGATCTTGGATGAGATCTGGGCTCTCAGATCCTTTGAGAATTTCTGGATGATCGTATTTAAAATAAATCCGGAGACAAAGCTTGTTACAAAGGATATCCCGATAAAGATAATGAGCCGGATGGCATATTGAAGCACATTTTCCAGATTCACTACAAAATTGCCGTCAACTGCAGTTTTGCCGACAGGGCTGATCTCATTTGTGAGAGAGCGGATGTTGGCCGGCGTCAGAATCGTGAAAATAACCGAAGTCACAAGCAGAACAATCGCAATGATAAATGGTACATAATAACGATGAAAAGCCTTTACCAGACTCCCCAGCTTGTTGGTTTCTTTCACAGGAGCATTTGTATTTGTATTCATAGTCCTAACTCCTCCTTACTAAGCTGAGATAATGCAATCTCCTGATAGACAGGGCAGTTTCTTACGAGGTCGTAGTGTTTGCCCTTGCCAACCATCTTGCCGTTATCCAGGACGACAATCTGGTCCGCATCCATGATGGTGCCGACTCTCTGTGCGATAATCACACGTGTTGCGTCAGGCAGCTTCTGGGCGATGTTGGCTCTGACGTTCTTGTCGGTCCTGTAGTCAAGAGCCGAGAAGGAGTCATCAAAAATCAGGATCTCAGGCTTCGAAGCAAGCGCTCTCGCGATGCAGAGCCTCTGCTTCTGCCCGCCGGAGAAGTTCGTTCCGCCCTGGGCGACCTCAGAGTCATATCCGTTTCTCTTTTTGCTTACGAAGCTGTCTGCGTCAGCGATCTCTGCTGCCCACCGTACGTCAGCGAGGGTCAGGTCCGGATTGCTGAAAGCGATATTGTCCTTGATGTTGCCCATAAAGAGGAATCCCCTCTGCGGCGCATATCCGATGCGGTCTCTCAGATCCTTCTGCGTCACTTCCTTTACGTTGACGCCATCCACAAGGACCTCGCCCGTTGTACAGTCTGCCATACGGGGAATCATATTAATGATTGTCGTCTTGCCGCTTCCCGTAGCACCGATAAAAGCGATTGTCTCGCCCTGCTTCACCTTGAAGTCAATACCGGACACTGCCTCTTTGTCGGAGCCGGGATAAGCAAAGCCGACGTTCCTGAATTCAATCGTCCCCTTCTCCGTGAACGACTTGGGGCTCGCAGGATCCAGTACGGACACTTCATGAGTGATGACTTCATTGATACGTCTGGCGCTGACGTCTGCTCTCGGCCAGATCACGATCAGAGTAATGAGAAGGACAACCGACATGATGATCTGGCTTGCAAG
Source organism: uncultured Lachnospiraceae bacterium (assembly GCA_902803505.1). Lineage (GTDB taxonomy): Bacteria > Bacillota > Clostridia > Lachnospirales > Lachnospiraceae > Chordicoccus. Next base: position 1,836 of record CADCQE010000117.1, read on the forward strand.
CATAACAAATGCATTTACGGAGCCGAAGGACTGGACGGCGATATCCATCTGGAGCCCGTTCAGGGCATATGCACCTACCCACAGGATAGACAGTGTGAGCCCCATCATGACCAGCATAACGATGGGTGAGAAGATAGAGATCACACGGCTGGCAAAGATCTGCACCTTGGTGAACTCTGTGTTGACCTTGTCAAATTTCTCTTCCTGATAGCGCTCCGCATTGAAGGCTCTCACAACTCTGACGCCTGTCAGGTTCTCTCTTGAGGCTACGTTGATGGCATCTGTCAGCTTCTGGACTACCTTGAACTTCGGGAAGATGAGAATAAGCAGGATCGTGACGGCCGCGACAAGGATCCCAAGCCAGATAGCCATGACAACAGTGAGTGACCCGGTGGCATAGTTCACAAGGAGAACAATCGCCCACACCATTGTAACCGGCGCAACGAATGCCGTTTTTAAAAACGTCAGCAAAGCGAGATGGACGTTCTGCATATCGTTGGTGGTTCTTGTGATCAGGGACTCTGTTGAGAAAGAAGCAAAGTCCGCGATCGCGAATTCATTCACTCTGTCATACATCTTCTGTCTGAGATTCGTAATAATCGTGGCGGCCGTTGCGCTGGCCATAAAGCGGATGATGACTTCGACCGCAGCCATGAGGATGGCACAAATGATCATATAGAAACCATAAGACCAGACCTGTGTGACACCATTCTCCCGGCTGGCCTGGACAGCACCTGTAAGCTTACTGATGTAACCTACAATCTGCATCATAAAGAAAACCTGAAGCACAGTCAGACCGAATATCACTAATACGGATATCCAGTTTTTTGCTTTCAGGTTTTTGAACAATAGCTTTATCATATTCTAGCTCCTTTCATTATTATGCAGCGCTTCCCGCTGTCTCAGTATTCTCTGCCGGCGTCGCTGCGTTCGCGACGGACGCAGTTCCTTCGGCCGATGCCTGCTCTTGCGGAGTGGCTGTTCCTTCGGCCGCTGCCTGCTCTTGCGAAGTGGCTGTTCCCGCAGCCTCTTCCGTTGTTCCTCCCGGTGCGGGAGCGGCAGTTTCCTCAATCCCAAGCTGAGAGACAATCGCATCCTGAGCCGCTTGTATCTGTTCCTCCGTCTGGACGCTCACTTCCGTCACTGTCTGACGCGCATTGCTGAAGAATTCCTCCACCTTCTCAACGATAGCCGTTGAAAAAGCACTGCTCTGCGACCAGAGGAATATGTTGGGAACAGTAAAGAAGAAAATGACAAGCACAATCAGGATGATCTGCGGCTTATGGGAAACACTCCCGTTCATTTCCTCTTCCACATCTTCCTTCATGAAATTCCGGTAGCAGTACTTCACACTGATATATTTGAGCAGCTTCCCAACGGGGCCGATCATGGACAAAACGATCATTACAGCTGCAAGCCCGCCCTGAGCAGGACTCCAGAAAGCGATGATCGACACAATCGCGCCAATCACTTCCAGGGCGATCAGGATCGTCAGAACCGGTTTGAAAAGCGTCTTTTTGCGGACTGCCTGCCTTCCCGTCTGCATCTCATAGCCGATATCATCCATGATCCTGGCTACATACCGGTGATAGAGCAGGGTGGGAAGAGAAATGAGGATAAAGAAGACAGCCAGACTGACATATATGGTCGAGAGCGCAATACCCGCTGTTCCTCCCAGGTGAACAATCGTGACAATGCTCAGTACGACAGCGAGCAATGCAAGCACACCAAGGCCGATCACTTCGAGCACATAATATATCCTTTGGAGGATGCCGATCATGCGCGTCCCGCCTTTACCGAGACGGAGCAGGATGGCACCAATTGCCTCCAGAACAGCGACGAGTACAAACGGCAGGCAAATCATGAATACATAGACTATCGGTCCGGAAGAAAAAGAAATGTTCAGCGGAAACGCATCGATGATCTGCTTTATCACTTCCGGCGGAACCATAAGCGTCTTCAATACCTGTGCAACCATGGCCTTCCCATCGGCGACAGTGGTCCCCTGCTGGAAGATCCGGTTGAGGGAAGTCACAAGCGTCTGAAGCATAACAGCGCCTAATATTGTAAGGAACAGTTTGCTCAGGCCTTCTGCCAGCTTGATGAGCATCAGGATCGTCGCTGACCTGCGATCCAGATAATAGGATGGATTTGCTTTTCTTTCGCCTTCATCGGACTGTAGAGTATCAGGCGTTATGTTAAGATTATCATTCATTTTCAGACCTCACTGATCAATCGTTCTTCTTGTCTTATGTCTCTTGTGTCCTTGAAACGGTTCTGATCTCTAACCCGTCTCCGGGCGTCCCGCAGACGGTGAGCGGCAAAGAGGATACATGTGTGTCATCGGGATTCCCTCGCTTAGCAGCATCAGAATCAATCCATCAATGGATTTCTTTTTCCTTCTCATCTTGTGTTCTCCCTGTCATCATCATTAGTTCAAAACAGCCTGTATCCGGCAGAACTCACCAGATTGCGATCCCCTGTTCATCAAAAAGAGTCTGTATGGTATGGTTCATTGCCCTCTTCACCTTTCCATAATACTTCTGTTCATAATCTGCTCTGATGGACAATGTCACGGTTCTGTCTCCAACCGCAATCACACCATTATAATAAGGCCCTCTGGTCGCCCCGGGAATCTGGCCCTCAAGCTTAGGAAGCTCTCTCTTCAGCATTTCCTCCACATCCTTCAGCCTGTAGTAGTATGTGGAAATCTTGACATCTACGCTGTAGAAGGAAATCTTCCTTGACATATTGAGAACATTCTTGACATCCCGATTGGAGATGATCTTGATATTTCCGCCTATTCCTTCCAGCTTAGTCGTCCGGACGCCAATCTCAGTAAGCTTTCCATAATAACCATTGATTTCCACAATATCGCCCACTTTGAATTCCCCGTCAAACACAAGGGAGATTCCCGCCACGATATCCGTAATCAGATCTTTTGCGCCCAGAGAGAGGGCAAAAGCGGGAAGGGAAAGTGATGCGATCAGTGCGCCAAGGTTAATGCCCAGATTATATAAGGCCATATATATGAAGAAGATCACGCCTGCATAGGTGAGAAGATTCAGTGTAAGGCGGCAGAATGTCTCCCCCTTTTGTCCCATTGAGGAAGTGATAATCCGAACCAGCAGCTTCAGAATCCACACTGCAATAAGTACCGCAGCAAACAGGATCAGAATGCTGGTAAAGGAGAACAGGTTCAATCCCTTCGACCACTGGCCGTGCAGGATAAACCCCAAAAGCGAACCACTGACATTTGCTCCTTTGAAATAATACCACGCCCCCATGCCGATAATCAAAGCAACCAGAAGGATCTCCAATGTCACGCTGGCATTGCGCACCGGTGTGCGAAGACCATATTTCGAAAGGCTAAGTGCCCATCGTTTTCTGGGATCCACAAATTGCTCAGAATCGGATATGTCTTGTTTCGAGTCATCAGTCCCATCAACCAGGTCTTCTCCTTGTGTCGACCAGTATTCGAACCCCTTCCTGTAGCCAAACAGCATATAAGCGATCAGCACTGTCAGTAAAACGAAACCCGCCGCCGCAGCAATGCCGGCATAAAGCAGAATATTCTTGTAGATATGCGGCTGTTCCGCAGCATAATAATATAAGAAGCCATCGACGTCCATGCTCTCCCCATAGCAGGATATGTCGACAAGTGTGAAGAAATCCCGATAGCTGTCCACAATCGCAGCCTCCGGCAATGACAGGGACGCCGCGTTCTTTCCGACCATGACGCTCTCACTCGCATTTATGACCATCTTGTCTTCCGGGTCGATAGAAAAAGAAATCGTTCCGTCCGCCACAAGACTCTTCATGACATCATCCATTGTCTCAAGCTTCTCCGGCACGAATGTATCTTCCGGCAATGCGATCAGAAGTGCCCCGTATGTATCGGGCATCTCAGGATTCTCCATACATACACCGACTATGGCATTCGTCAGACCTGTCTCCTCATCGGTCTTCGGATCATGTACAACAGAGGGAATTCCCTTAAGCAGCCTCCGAAACTCGTATGTGGAAGACTCAGGAGATGAGCCAAATTCCATATTCACATACTTGGAATTGCTGATCACCTCTTTCCCCTTTTTATCGTAGATCATGATATAGTCCGCCCCCATCATGTCAGAGAGGGCCTGCAGATTCTCCTTCGTGACAAGATCCGGTCTTTCCTCCAGGTTCCGGGCGATTCGTTCCGCATAGGACACATAAGAATTTTTCAGCTCATCAATCGTCGTTTTTTCCTGTATCTTATTCTCTTCAATTCTCTGCTCCAGAACCTTCAGGGATTTTTTCACGCTGTTGCAGACGCCGAAAAGCCGGAAAAGGGAGAGGAACAGGGCGGCTACGATAAAAAGAACAACACAGCCTATGGCAACCGTCGAAAATGCCCGCATGGCTGTCTTCTTTACTCCCAGCTGCTCTGCCTGCTCTTCGTTCAGACTGTAGGACCGCACTATACTGATCAGTGTGAAATACCAGACCAGAAGGATAATTCCCACAATGAGAAAGACTGCCAGCATAACAAAAGTCTGTTCGGCTGTCATCGAGAAAAACTCATCTTCCGGAACCAGGTAGATCAGATACTCTTTTTCATTAAAAATCCTGGATCCGTTCGCGGTCTGAACAAAAGCCTGCCAATAAGCGCCATCCAGTTCAATCACTCTGGAATAATCCCACAGCTTCTCTGCAGTCAGGGGCTGGGTGGCGTCTAATGCTACCCCGAGCATCTCCTGCGTAATGCCAAGATCCTCAGCAGTATCGATCTCTTCCGGCAAAGCGCTCGATTTATAGAGCAGGACATGCTTGCCGTCTGCATTTTTCTCCCCGGAGACGAAGAAAACCCGGATGCCGAGCGCGTCCTCAATTTCTTTCATTCTGCTTTGCATATCGAAGCTGATCTTGACCCTCTCCTTCAGGGCAGATCCCAACACACTTTCAATATAGTAAATATTGCTGCCAATTTTGTAATATTCCACAAACACGACATCCTTGGGGGCATCCGGATCTATGTCTTTCTTTATATCGAAAGACAGCTCCCCATACGAATCCGTCAGGGATGCAGCATCTATTTTCTGTTCCTCCGGATAGCCCACCGGATACTCAATTTTACCGTCGGATACAGTGACAATGGCACCATCGTCATACCACTCACTCATCCCGTACCAACCGTTCTCAATTGCTCCATTTGCCGCAAACGCCGAGAGTGCTGCCCGATTCGCAAACTTTTCCATCTCCCTGTTCTCGACATATGTATTGAGAAAACGGATACTTTCCACAGAACTGTTGATTGCTTCTATCTTCGCAACCTGAGATTCCAGATTATAGGATCCGTTCACAACCGCATTTGTCATCAGAAGAAAGCCGCAAAACAGAAGGCCGAGTGCGGCCAACAGTGCAATTCCTCCGAATAGCTTCAGTTTCGGCTTATTCATATACTTAATATCCTCTTGACCTGCCTATAACAAGACAGTTCCCGTATACGATATATCCTGGCAGAAAAAACCTGTTCAAAGGATAGTTCCATCATTTTAACGATCCATGCAGAAATGCACACATATTCATTATTATCTAACATATTCACCGCCAAAAGCAAGGGGGGTTCCAGATTGTCAAACCCTTTTTTCCTCTGATTTGACAATGTGGAACATCCTCTTGATTGGATTCCGGCGAGATGGGATGATAGATGGGGACAAATCGGAGTCCTGGTAACGGTTCACCTGATCCTTAAACGGATCTATAAAAAACAAGGAGGAACATTGAACCATGCATAACAGAAGTAGGATTACTATGAAGAAACCTGCCGCACTGATTCTGGCAATGCTGATGCTGCTGAGCCTGTCTGTCCCTGCCTGGGCGGAAGAGGCCGCTTCTGCGGGACAAGCGAAACAAGCAGAACAAGCCCTTCCCTCCATATTCAGCGATCTCATTGAGCGCCTCAAAACCACCCCCCGCACGCTCGTTTTTACAGAGGGTACCGACGCCCGGATTCTTGAAGCTGCAGCTCGTCTGAAGAAGGAAGGGTTCCTCACGCCTGTGCTCATCGGCAATGTGGATGAAGTCAGGGCGGCAGCCGCTGACGGCGGCTTCGACATCGAGGGACTGGAGATCCTGGACCCCGCTGCCTATCCCGACATGGATAAGCTGGTGGATGATTTTGTAGCACTGCGAAAGGGCAAGGCTACTGCTGAAGAAGCCCGGGAAATGCTCCTCCAGCCCAATTATTTCGGCACTATGCTGGTCAAGGAAGGACAGTTCGACGCACTTCTCGGAGGAGCGACCTACTCCACCGCCGACACTGTGCGCCCTGCGCTCCAGCTCGTCAAGACCCGGGAAGGTGTAAACCTCGCTTCCTCCTGTATGATTCTCATCCGCGGCGACGAAAAGCTCGCCATGGGCGACTGTGCAATAAATGTCTCCTACGAAGATAAGCTAGACGACCAGGGCAATGTCATTCTGAGCGCAGCCCAGCAGGTGGCGGAGGTTGCCGTCGAGACTGCGCGCACCGCCAAGCTCTTTGGCATCGACCCGAAGATCGCAATGCTGTCCTACTCCACAAACGGCTCAGGCAAGGGTCCGGGCCCCGACATGATGCGGGAGGCTGCCGCCATCGTCAAGGACACCCACCCCGAGCTCGTCTGCGACGGGGAGATGCAGTTCGACGCCGCCTACGTGCCCGAGGTCGGCCAGCTCAAATTCCCCGGCAGCCAGGTCGCTGGATACGCCAACACCTTCATCTTCCCGGAAATTCAGTCCGGCAATATCGGCTACAAGATTGCCCAGCGCCTCGGAGGCTTCACGGCCGTCGGACCCATTCTCCAGGGCCTCAACGCCCCCATCAATGACCTCTCCCGCGGCTGCAACGCCGA
>CADCQE010000118.1 GCA_902803505.1 uncultured Lachnospiraceae bacterium
CTAGAGAAACGAGCAGCGGGTGATGGGAATCGAACCCACGTGTCCAGCTTGGAAGGCTGGTGTTCTACCATTGAACTACACCCGCAAGAAAAAGCGATCGGGGTGACAGGATTCGAACCTGCGGCCTCCTGCTCCCAAAGCAGGCGCTCTAGCCAAGCTGAGCCACACCCCGTCATGCAGCGTGAAAAAAAGCTTCCCCGCAACGCGCATTCGTTATTATACAGGGGAAGAACTATGTTTGTCAACACTGAAGATAAAGATTCTTTCATGGGTCAATGAGAACCATCCCTCTGACCCAGATAGTTCAAAGTGAAATGCAGCTCTCCGAAGCGGTCGATCTCCAGGATCAGAAAGCTCGGCTTCCTCCCTTCCTGCCTCGGATACGCCAGGCTCCCGGGACTTGCCACCGCGAGGTCCGGATCGGACAGATCCAGGCAGGGCCTGTGGGTATGCCCGAAGAGAGCGACGCTGCAGTTCCTGGACTTCGCTTCCTCCTTCAGGCTCTCCGTCCCGAAGGAGATCCCATAGCTGTGGCCGTGAGTGACGAAGATGCGGCACTTGCCGAATGTAAGGACCTCCTCCCGGGGAGCGTCCGAGAAAAAGTCGTTGTTGCCCCGCACGATGGTGCAGGGGGTGCCGGCCGCCTTCCGGATCTGTGCATCGAGGCCCTCTGTATCACCGCAATGGATCATATAGTCAAAGGGCTTTGTCTTCCGAATGACCTCCTGCAGCTCCCGGGAGCTCCCGTGGGTGTCGCTCACTACAAGAATTCTCATCTCCTGCCGCAGGCCTCCTCCATAAGTATGTCCCGCATCGCCCGCATTGCTTTTCCTCTGTGGCTGATCGCATTCTTCTCCTTGGGCGGCAGCTCCGCGGAGTACAGCTTCCGGTCCGGGAGATAGAACACCGGGTCATAGCCGAAGCCGTTCTCCCCCTTCTCTTCCCAGCCAATGATGCCCTCAAAGGTTTTCCGGACAGAGTATTCCCGCCCGTCGGGGAAGACGCAGGCGCAGGCACAGACGAAGCGGGCCGTGCGCTTGTCGGCGGGCACATTCTCAAGGAGGCGGATGAGCTCCTTATTCTTGACATGGTAGGACGTGTCCTCTCCCATCCACCTGGAGGAATAGATGCCGGGCTCCCCGCCCAGAGCGTCCACTTCCAGTCCGGAGTCATCCGCGAGGGCGCATCTCCCCGAGGCCCTGCAGACGGCGCGGGCCTTAATCAGGGCGTTTTCCTCAAAGCTTGTGCCATTTTCCTCAATCTCCGCGTCAATCCCCGCTTCCTTCATGGAGATCACTTCCATGTCCGCATCCGCAAGGATCTCGCGGACCTCTTCCAGCTTATGCCGGTTGCCGGTGGCAAAGATCAGCTGTGTCAAAGCTTCCTCCTTTTCTTCAGCGCCGTTCGCGCTTCGGCGGCTTCGGACCCATGTACTGATAGAGATAGGTGCGAAGCATTCCGTTGTAAATCTTCCTGTTCTTATCGGCTTTCCTTCCAATATATTGCTGGGCATCCTCGTAGGCGGTGATCAGGTACATGGACCAGGAATCCAGTCCCCGGTAGGCCTCCCCGATCTGACGGTACAAAGCCGGAAGATCCTTCCGCTCCTCCAGGCGCTCGCCGTAGGGCGGGTTCGTGATCAGGAACCCATATTTCCCGCGGTGGCGGAGATCCTTCACCTCCCGTTTTTGAAAATGGATCAGCTCCCCGACTCCCGCAGCCTCCGCATTCTCTCTGGCGAAGCGGACGGCCCGCTCGTCAATGTCATAGCCCTGGATATCCACATCCCTTATCGGCTCCGTCCGTATCTTGCTGCGGGCTTCCTCCCTGGCTTCTCTCCAGCACGTGCCTGGGATGAGTGTCTTCCAGGTCTCCGCCAGGAACTCCCGCTTAAGTCCAGGGGCAATTCCCTTGGCGATCATTGCCGCTTCGATCGGGATCGTGCCGGAGCCGCAGAAGGGATCCACCAGGATGCGGTCGGGGAACCAGGGCGTCACCCCGATGATAGCCGCAGCCAGGGTCTCCGAGATCGGGGCGATTACCGGTGAGACGCGGTAGCCTCGCTTATGGATGGAGACGCCGCTCGTGTCAATGCCTATGGTGACGAGATCATTGCGGATCGCAACCCGCAGGGGGTAATGGGCCCCGCTCTCCTCAAACCATTCGCGGTGCCAGGTCTCCTTCATTCTCTCGACAATTGCCTTCTTCATGACGGACTGGATATCGGAAGGCGAAAACAAAGTGCTGCGCACAGAGGAGGCCTTGGCGACCCAGAACTTTGCGTCCGGGCTGAGGAAGGCTTCCCACGGAAGGGCTCTTGTATTTTCAAATAATTCCTCGTAGCTTGAGGCAGGGAATTCACCGGCTTTCAGCAGAACCCTCTCTGCGGTCCGCAGATGGAGGTTGGCCCTGCAGGCCGCTGCCGCATCCCCCCGGAATTCGACGCGCCCGTCCTCTACCCGGATGACTTCAAGAGCAAGCTGCGTCAGTTCCCGCTTCAGCACTGCTTCCAGGCCAAAATGGCACGGAGCGATATACTCATAATACTGCATAACGATACCGAAAAAACTTTTTAAGATTTTGTTAATTTTTTGTTGCTATTTTAGATTATATCGTATATAATCCTTCTTGTAAAAGAATTTACCCTTCAAAAATTTTTTTACAACCCCTTATTAATTATTTATACTCCCCTGAAGAGGTCTTGTCGGCTCCCC
>CADCQE010000119.1 GCA_902803505.1 uncultured Lachnospiraceae bacterium
CGGCGGGCTGTTCGGCCCGAAAGTCTGGCATAGCAATTCTCCAAACCGAAAGGTTGTGCTCCAGTGCAATGACAAGTTCAAAAAATCAGTCAGCAGCACGGATCCGGAAACCGGGGAGAAAACGTACCGGGAAAAGCAGAAATGCAAATCCTCCCATCTGACCGAAGAACAGGTGAAGGATGCATTCTTAAGGATCTGCCGGAGACTGGAAGAAGACCGGGAGGTGATCATCAAAAACCTCAGGGTCATACTGGATTCACTGGATAACACGGATGAACTGGAGACTGACGGGAGAAAGCTCTCCGGGGAGCTGGATATTGTGGCGGGAATGATTGAGGAAGGCGGGGAGGCAGACCATCTCGCTGAGCTTAGCGCACGCTACGAGCAGATTGACAACAGGATCCGGCAGATACAAAAAGAACTGGCACTGAAAAGGAACAGGATCCATGAAATAAACAAGTACATCCGCTCCCTGGAGTTTCTTGACAGCGTCGAATTCAGGGAGGAGCTGTGGTGCAGCATGGTGCAGAAGGTGACCGTCACGGGCAGGGTACTGTCTTTCAACATGGCAGATGGGAGCGTCATGGAGGAGAAGATCAGCTGAGAGCCATCTGCCCGGACAGGCTTTCATCGTGATAAGGCATTGTGTTTAAACTACGGGTTGATTGACGGGGAATCTGGCTGCTTTTATCATTTTACCCGGAAGAGAAAAAGAGGATTCACGAAAGGAGACGGTGATATGGCCCAGATCACATCAGCGGCAGCGGCAAAGCATCTGAGGAAGCTGAACGAGCAGAGGGATGCGCTGCTTGCAATGGAAAAGAAAGCACGTAACTTTACGGCGGCCATCCAGGAGGATGCGGAATCCGTCCGCCCGGCGTATGACTACAGGGCTGCGCAGGATGCCCTGGCTGAGGTTGAGGGGAAGATCAGGAAACTGAAACATACGCTCAACTGCTTCAACACTTCCTGTGTCATTCCGGGATTTAACCTGACCATTGACCAGATGCTGGTCTACATCCCGCAGCTGACAGCCCGGAAGAAGAAGCTGGACGCGATGCGGGGAAGGCTCCCCAAAGAGAGGGTGAAGGAAACCTTCGGTCGCGGGACTTCCATCATCGAATACGACTATGCCAACTATGATATCGCACAAGCGGAAGCGGATTATAATGCCGTATCAGACGAACTGGCTAAAGCGCAGAATGCCCTGGATACGGTGAACGCCACCGTGCTGTTTGAAGCGGAGCTTGAATAAGCTTTTTCCGCAGGCAGAAAGGCGTGCCGCCGGCAGGCATTACGCACTGTCAGGACACAAGCCCTTAAAGCCTGGAAAACCTGTGGGGCAACAAATACAAGACGCTGTTGTAGGCGCTATTACAACAACCTTTATGTTCAATGGCAGAGTTATCGTCAGGTGTTATTATTCTGTTATATGTCAGGGTTCAACGTCTGGTATGGAGGATCGCAAATCCGCTATCAAAGCCCCTGCAGAGGAGGTTCGGTTACAATCTGCTTTTTTCCGCAGCCGGATACCGGCTGGAAAACCTGGGACAGGCCACGAATAAAAGGCGTTTTGAAAATGCTCTCCGTGTTCGGGTCCAAAGTTTTGCGTTCTTTGCTGGCTGGTTATTTCGGCCTTTATCTGTTATTATGCTGTTATTGGTTACGGTTCAGGGACAAGTGAGGACGGTAAGTTCCACCGGTTTTGCCATGGTTGTGTCCCGGGCGGGGGAGGTTCGGTTCCACCCCGTCTTTTTAGTGTGGCAGAGGAGTATGGAACATGATTGATAATGGGATATGGAGGCCCTTTGGGCGTTTCGAATACAGGAAACCATGGAGAATCCATGACTTATTGAAATGCATGCGCCAGGACATTAAGTGGGCGCACCAGCGGGTCTGGAAGGGTTACTGTGACTACGACCTGTACAGTATCGACCACTGGTTCATGAAGATCATGCCTGAGATGCTGCAGGAGTTTAAGAAGAAACGACACGGTTCGCCGGAGATTGAGGGCAGCCCTTTACAGCTCATTTTCCTGAATGAAGATGACCGCGACCAGGATGTGCACCACAGGTGGGATAAGATCCTGGAACGGATGATTTTCCTTCTGCGGGAAATGAACGAAGATACCTGCTCACATAAGAACCCATATAGGAAAAAGTATTTTGCCGCCGTGGACAAATACCGGGAAGGGCCGATTGAAAACCCTGATGGATCGACTACCTACCGGTATAAAGACCTGAAGGAGGTTCCCGAATACAGGGAGCTGGATGAGAAATACCACAAAGCGGAAAGGCGGCTGGCGAGATACAGGATGGACTGCAAAAAAGAGTTTTTTGACCTGTTCTCGCAGTACTTTTTCCATCTGTGGGATTGATCGTCGATAATAGCCGTCTGTCGGAAGCGGGCGTGTGGAAAGGGAGACCGGAATGGAAAAATGCACGGAAACCGTCAATGCAGAAACTGGCGGCCCGGATAAGAAGGACGGGATGCGCCAGCTGATTATCGCACGCAAAGACCTGAATATGTCACCGGGAAAACTTGCTGCGCAGGTCAGCCACGCCAGCATGGCGTTTGTAGCGGATATGCTCCGGAAGGGCGGCGTAGATGAGGAATTATCCCTGGATACGTGCGAAGTGGAAGCTTATCACATCTGTGTGGAGATGCCACCGGATATTTATAATGACTGGCTGCATGGAATCTTTACGAAGACGATCTGTGAAGCGAAAAACCGCAACCACCTCATGAAAGCAGTCGCGGCGGCGGAGGAATTGGGACTGCACGAAGGAAAGGATTTCTTCCTGATCAAAGACAGCTGCCTGACGGAACTGGAGCCGGAGGAATACGATGAAAACGGTGTGGGACGTACCCTGACTTGCATCGGGTTCCGGCCTTTACCAGACAGTATCGCACACAAAATCAGCAGGAAGTACCAGTTATACAGGTAGCACATGTCCGGCCTAATTGGGCCGCTTTTTTGCCTTTTCCCTTCTCAGGCATCCGCAGCTCCGCGTAACTTTGTTCTTAAGGTTTTTCTGGCGGACAACAATCTCCCGGCCGCAGTCACACCGGCAAAGCCAGGTGCGCTCGGGGACGCCTTTTGATGAGAGGACGGGAGGCACTTCCCTGAGTACCGTGAGCCTTCCGAACCGCTGCCCTGTAAGGTCAAGGAGCTGTTTGCCATGCCGGACACAGCCGCAGTTGGTAGCGGAGCCCCAGAAAAGGTCATCCTGGCATATGACAGCCTTATTCCCACAGTCGCACAGGCAGTTCCAGTAGCGCATGCCCTTGCGGTCGGCAGCCCTGGAGATGACGGTAAGCATCCCGAACTTCTTTCCCTTGACGCTGTATTTTTCCAGGCATCCGCAGCTCCTTGTGTGTCCACTGATCAGGTTCCATTCCTCTTTGACTGTTTCATTTCCGCAGTCACA
>CADCQE010000120.1 GCA_902803505.1 uncultured Lachnospiraceae bacterium
CGTCCCACATCATCCGGATGAAGTCGTTCGAACTGTCCCTCTGTGAACCAAGCTAGTGCTTTCTCCCGATCAAGACCAACAAGTTCACAGAAGCCATCTGAAACAAGGATGGGCACAACCTTTCCATCGATATATTGGTCATACACAAACGCAGAAGGCATAGATTCATATGCTTTCCTTAATTCTTCCGGGAACGTATACATAGTCATTCCTCCGTTGTCATTAATCAAGTCTACAAACAGCTAACCTCTATTCATACCTTAATAAACTATACACTACTATTCTGTAATTCAGCTCGTCAGTACTTTGTCTTCAACAACTATATTCTTTCCCTCTTCCACTTACCCAGGATCAACGCTGTGAGCAAAGAACCTGCGGTCAGCGCAACAATATATCCCAGCCAATTACCCATCACAGGAAGCACAAATATCCCACCATGTGGTGCAGGAAGCTGGCATCCGAAAAGAGCCGAAAGAAAGCCTGCAAATGCTGATCCTATAATGCATGAAGGAATAACCCGCAGGACATCAGTAAAAACAAACGGCAAAGCGCCTTCCGTGATGAAAGACAATCCCATGAACAACGTACTTGGTCCCCTTTCCCATTCCTCACTGGAATACTTCCTGCGGAACAGTACCATGGAAAGAAAGATTCCGATAGGTGGAACCATTCCACCCGCCATTACACAAGCCATAAGCCCGGTTCCACCTGTCTCTAATCCCCTCACACCATAGTTATATGCCACTTTATTTACAATGCCGCCCATGTCTACCGACATCATTCCTGCAGATAGCGCACCTGTTATGGTATTCCCCGCTGATACCGCATGATCAAGCAATGTTGTGAAAATCCCACCTATGAAAGAAGATATAGGCATGATAATCACCCATGTAATTGCCTGCATCAGGAGAAGATTAAATATCGGATAAATGACAATAGGGGCGATTGCCTGGATGAATTTCGGAGACCTGTCAAAAAACTGTGTCATCTCCATAACAATAACACCAGCCGCAAATCCGGCGATCATCGCGCCAATAAAGCCAGACTGGCTCTGGATTGTCATATAGCCACCAACAAAACCAGCCATAAATGCCGACTCCCCAGCTATCCCATAAGCCATGAATCCGGCAAAAACTGGCAGCATGAAGTCAAAAGTAATACCGCCAATGTTCTTAAGTGTAGCCGCAAGCTGGGTAATCGATCCGAAATTGCTTCTATCAGCCACAGTCAGGGACATCAGATCAACGGAAGCAGCATCAAACAAAAACGCCAGCCCAATCAAAATGCCTCCACCTGCTACAAACGGGGCCATCCATTTAACGCCGAATAATGTGCTTGACAAAAGCTTTTCACGGACATACCCCTTAAACCGTTTTCCGATAGTATTTGATTCAGAGTCAGATTGATTAGCCTTCTGATCTGTATCTGCCATAACCGGCTTTTCTGTTTCACCACCGGTATTTTTCCTGTCTGAGATCACCTCTTGAGAGTTATTGCGCTTCTCTTTAGTATCAATGACAGAGGATGCTACAAATAAATCTGGCTTGATTCCCCCAGTATACAAACTGGCTTGATTTCTGCCTCCTTCTTTCGAAGCATACAGGGCAGTATCTGCCCACTCACTCAGCCGGTTTAATCTCGTCTCGCCATTTGACGGGGTGACTCCTGCGCTTATGGTCACCTTAAACTTATCTTCTACCACTTGTGAAGATACCTGATCACATAATCCTTTAAGAACATTCCTGGCATCTTCTCCAGGTAACGGAAGAATCCCAATAAACTCATCGCCGCCCCAACGTCCGGAAAATCCACCATACTTGTCGTTCATTTCCTTTATGCTGCTTGCCAATAATTGTAGAGCCAGGTCCCCGGATGCATGACCGTAAGTATCATTGATCTGTTTAAAAAAATCTATGTCCAGGAGAAATAGTGAAAACTCCTTCTCTCCCTTCTTTACGTATTCATCGAAATCCAAAGTGAAGGATTTACGGTTAGCCAGCCCTGTCAATTCGTCCGTTGTGGCCAGGGTAAGGATCTGTCTGCGATATTTGAACACTGTGTTCGAGACCAATACGACCATAACAAACATCAAGGCCAGTTCTATCCCGGCAAACAGTGCAAACTGTCGTCGTTGCAGCGCATTGACAGCCGTACAGTGATTTGTGAGCACCATATAAATCCGGTTCGGATACAATTCCCGGATTACACGTAATGACTGGTTGAGGCGAAACGGGTTGTTTCTCCCGATCCAGATAATTGATTCATTCTCATCTCCGGCTGACGAGATCTGAAGATCATTCCATTTCTCTCCCGGTGAGTCATTACCTGCTTTCTGTTGATTGTATCCTGTGCTTTGGTAAAGTACTGTACCGTCTTTCTTAATGATGTCCAGTTCAATATCCTCACCCAGTTCTTCACGGGCCAGGCTGATTGCATTTTTTAGCTCCTGATCACCTTCAAAAATCCGCTGAAGGGTATCACTGCTCAGTTCCCCAGCTTCCTCTACGGAAAGCTTGCTCAGAATCTCAGAGCTCAATAGGAACGACGACATCTTGGTCTCCCGTTCCACAGAATCCATCATTGCTGTAGTATTCAAATATGAGAAGAAAAAAGCGCTTCCAACAAAACCAGCTATGATGATAGTAAAAAGAATGATAATCTGAACGTTTGTTTTTTTCTTCTTCATCGGCGACTCTCCGCAGAATGTACGCAGAATGTATGTTATCTAATCGAGTGTCACATGCATCAGAACAGATTTTCCACAGCTTGCAGGAATCACATCTGCTTATTCCCTCTTCCTGAACAAAAACGCCATCTTCTCCCGAAGCTCCTCACTAAACCCTTCCAGATCATCCAGTGTGATCGCGCCTTCATCGAGAAGGGAAAGAATATTGTGCTCCATTTTGGATCGGCTCATTCTGGCCACAACGCCAACATCATTTTTATCCTTATTGATGCGCTCTTCCAATTTCCAGAACTTGTCGGAAGCGCTTCCAGTGCTTGCCAGCAATGCTGCATATTGCTGATTCAGCTCGTCCATATAGGCTTCCTGCCATTCCGGCAATCGCTTTCGAAATAGTTTCCAGTCCGCTTCGTTCATAATGGGGGTACCTCTTGACCTTTGTTCTTAGTAGATAATACGCCACTCCCACAGTTCAGACATAGGATTGACAG
>CADCQE010000121.1 GCA_902803505.1 uncultured Lachnospiraceae bacterium
CAGTGCGTCTGCTCCTGCTTGCTTTGCTGCTGGGGGCCGTCGTCTCCGGCACTTCGGCAAGCGCCCTGGCTTCTTCCTCCGGAGCGGAGACTGCAGAAACGCCGGCAGGGGAGTCCGGTGACGGCGCTGTGGCTGAGACGGAAGAGATGTCTCTTACAGCACCCCATGCGAAAGAGGGGGGCGGCAAATACCGTCTGGCCTATCTGGACTACGATGAATATATGCCTGCCAGCCGTCAGCTTTATTATATCCTGAAGGGTCTTGAAGAGCTTGGCTGGATTGAAGAAGGAAAGATACCCTTTGACCTGGAGCAGATTGAATCGGAGAGCATGTCCACGAAGCAGATGTATGAACTGCTCATAGATGCGGATCTCGGGCCGTATCTGGAATTTGCGGAGGATGCTTTCTTCTATCTGGGGTATGAGGAGAGTGAAGAGATTGCCCCTGTTCTCACAGAGAGGGCGGGAGAGGATATCGATCTCATTATCACCTTCGGAACCAGTGCGGGTGTCTTTGTGAAGAGCCTGTCTCTTCCGATTCCTATGGTGGACTTCTCCGCCACGGACCCGGTGGCCTCAGGGATCATCGATTCCTCGACGGAGGGCAGCGGTGATCCGAATGTGTGGGCACAGGTGGAGCCTTCTCTTCCGCTGCGGCAGCTGAAGTACTATTACTCGATTAAGCCTTTTGACAGGCTCGGCATCATCGTCTATGGAGACGAGACAATTTCCGGTGTGCCGGATATAGAGGCCTCAGCGAAAGAGTGCGGGTTTGAGCTTGTTAAATACAATATCGATGAGCAGCCCAGAGAGACCATCCGCGAGCGGGCCGATTATTATGCCATGGTGAAAAAGGAGATCCGGAAGATGTCGGAGGAAGGCATTGATGCGTTCTTTCTCACCATCGACCTGATCAATGACCTGAACCGTCTCCCCTCCCTCCTGGATCTGCTCTATCAGAAGAACATTCCGGTCTATCTGATGGACGACGTAGAAGCGGTAAAGCACGGAGGCATGATGCTGATCTCGGCGAACGACCTTGAGAACGTAGGCCGTTTTGTTGCGGATGCAGTGGCGAAGATTTTAAATGGCGAAGTCGCAGGGGATCTGCCATGCATCTATACCAGCGCGCCGAGCATTTACTTTAATTACAATGTCGCACAACGGATCCACTATCCGCTGCAGTTTGAATTCTTGGCCGCTTGCGATGAGATCTATACTGAGGATTTGTTCAATGCATAAGCAGAAATCAGGAACAAGAGTATATTGTGCCGTGCTGCTCCTGTTGGCAGCTTTTACGATCTTTTTTGTCTCTGCGATGGGCTTCCTGAATTACCGCTCATCCGCGATTGAACTGGAGGAGCAGGTCATCGGAAGAGTGGAGGCCGAGCTTGTCACAGAGATTGAGACGGCGATCGGGTTCGGTAAAAGCTTTTCGAATTACTACGGCATTGAGGAGAATTTCAATGCATTTCAAGAACAGTATCCGGGTGTCGAACCATTCGTGATCTCTTACGAAGGAGAACTTCTGTATTGCATCCGCGATGAAGGCGGGAAGGTCAACGAGGAACTGATCAAGCTGCTTAATTCCCGGGAATTTGCGAAGGCACTGCCGGATCTGGAGGGAGAACATTACACGGTCATTCGCTCCGGAAAGCGAAAGGCGATGTTTACTTCGATCCATCAGGAAGGTGAGACCGTAGGCTATTACGGGGCCTTCTATTCCAATGATGTCTTTGCGGAGAGCTTTACGAAACTGCTGAAGAATATTGTCATTCTGGGCATCATCTCCATGGCCCTGGTATTTATTGCCATATTGATCTTCGTCCGCATCGTGAAAAATGAGAAATGGCAGAAGACACATCGGAGAAAATCAGACCAGACCATTGAGCGTCTTCTCTCGGTCGCCATCTTGTCCCTGGACATCCTGCTTCTTTCGGGTCTGTCCATTTATATCTACCAGGTGGATTACCGGGACAGGATCGGGACTTCTGTTGAGAGCGCCATGAGGATGCTGGAGACGAAGATTGAGCACGTCAGGGCCCAGGGCGTGGATCTCAGGGAAGTGGACAATCTGTCGAAGTTTATTTCGGATCGAATCAGCAGCATGGAGGTGCTCCGCTCCATCCGGATTACTGAGCGCATTACGGAAGTGAAGCGGACGAATGAGGCATCAAATATTATCTCTTTCGTGTTTGGTTCGGGAGGTGACGGTGGCGGCAGACTTTATCTGGAAGGCGAGATCTCTGAGAGCGCTGTCAATAAAGAGATGAACACTCTGATCCTGGTGCTGCTGTCCACAATGATCATTCTCATGATCTTTGTGTTTGAGCTCAACAGATTGATGGAGCTGCTTACGAATTGGGGAGATAAAAAGCGGAAGGAAGCAGAAGACTTCTCGGAGAAGAAAGTCAGCATTGTCCTGCGCTTTACCGGTTTCTTGTGCTCCACTGCGGAATATATGTGTGTGCCTTATGCCGCCATGATGATTCGCGAGAGCGGGGAATCTCTTTTCGGTCTCTCCGTGGGCATGACAGCCGCGCTGCCCCTGACTGTAGAGGGGATCACGCAGATGGTCGGAATGCTCCTGCTGCCGCGCCTGGTGAAGAAATACAATACGCGGGTTGTCCTGGTAGTTTCCGGGATTCTGATGATCTTCTGCAATTTTACGGCATTTACAGCTGTAGGAGCTCTGACTATCGTTCTCTGCCGCGCAGCAGCTGGCTTCGCCTATGCGGGCTTCAAACAGGTCTCCAATTTCCTGATTACGAAAGGATATGAGACTGAAGAGGGCAGGAGTGAGAACATTTCCCAGGACAATGCCGGCCTTCTTGCAGGCTCTACCTGCGGAGCCGGTCTGGGAGCCATCCTCTCCGCAAATGCGGGGTATTCTGTTGCCTTCCTCGTGTCGGCAGGATTCTTCGTAGTCTACCTGCTGTTCACCATGTTCCTTGTTCCGTGGAGAACCCTGTCCGGGCGCATGAGCGAGGAAGGGGAGACAAAGATCCGCGTCTCCAAAGTGTTGAAGATGGCCTTCTCCGCGGAGATGCTGTTCTTCATTCTGGTGATTGCGATCCCGCTCAATATCGGCGTCATGCTGTGCGTCACCCTGATTCCGGCGATCTGCCAGACCAACAATATCTCGTCCATTATGCTGAGCTATTGTTACATCGCGAACGGCCTGGCGGGGATCTATCTCGGGCCGGCGCTGGTCTCTGCCGCCAAGAAGCGCTTTGGGCTGCAGCCTTGTATCGCCGTGGCATTTGCTCTGACGGCCGGCGGCATCTTTATCCTTCATATCCCGCCGGTAGTGGTCATGATTGTACTTTCGAGCATGATCCTGGGATTCCTGGATGGCTTCGGAACGCCCATGGTCACGGACCGCTTTATGAGCCTTAGGGTTGTCCGGAATGCTGTTGATGAATCTACGGCACTGATCTTCTCTGTCGTCCTGTCTTATATACTGCTGACCTTTGCCCCGATGGTTGCGGAGCTTCTGCTGCTTCCGGGAGAAGGCGCCTTTTCGCCCATGATGATCGGGGCCGTTGTCTATGCGGCTGCGGCGGTGCTGCTTCTGCTTGTGCGGCGAAAATGATGCAGTGGGGACGGTTCTTTTCGCGACAGAAAATGTTGCAGTAGGGACGGTTCTTTTTGCGA
>CADCQE010000122.1 GCA_902803505.1 uncultured Lachnospiraceae bacterium
GCTGCGCAGAACCTTTCGTTTTCCCTATATGCAGTTAATCTAAGCAATTGCCTTCGGCAATTACTAAGGTTAACTAGTATAAGTGACCCACTATTAGGGAAACTTAAGATCCGTCCCTCGACCCATTCATTTCAGTATAAAGGAGAGGCGAAAAGACTATGGTGCATTTTGTGGGAGCGGGCTGCGGAGCCCCGGATTTGATTACCGTCAGGGGGCAGCGGCTTCTTGAGGAGGCAGACGTCATCATCTATGCAGGATCTTTGGTGAATCCGGCGCTCCTTGAGGCAAAGAAAGACAATTGCAAGGTATATAACAGTGCGGAGATGACCCTCGAAGAGGTGATCGAAGCAATGCAGCAGGCAGAACGAGCCGGGCTGACTACCGTGCGGCTGCACACGGGAGATCCCTGCCTCTACGGGGCTGTCCGGGAGCAGATGGATGCCCTGGAGCAGCTCGGCATCTCCTATGACAGCTGCCCGGGTGTGAGCTCTCTTTGCGGGGCAGCCGCCTCTTTGAATCTTGAGTATACGCTTCCCGGTATCTCCCAGAGCGTCATCCTCACCAGAATGGCGGGCAAGACAGCAGTACCGGAAAAAGAGTCCATTGAATCCTTTGCCGCACACCGGGCAACAATGGTACTTTTCCTCAGTGCGGGAATGCCGTCTGAGCTCTCCGCCAGATTGATCGCCGGCGGATATACCAGCGAGACACCGGCCGCCATCGTGTACAAAGCGAGCTGGCCGGAAGAGGAAGCGCAGATCTGCACAGTCGGAACATTGGCAGAAACAGCTGAGCGCTGCGGGATACACAAAACGGCACTCATTCTGGTGGGGGATGCAATTCTACACAGCAATTACCGGCGAAGTGATCTTTACAATCCGGCTTTCGAGACGGAGTACAGAAAGAAAGCTGCGTCTTTTAGGAACCTCCCCCTACAGCCTCAGACATAAGCAGCTTTAGCTGCGACATACGTGCGAAACACGGATGGTCTGCGGCCTGTAGCGGGAGGGGCCGTGAATCGTAACAAAAAATCCCTCCGGTACGAAACATACCGGAGGGACCGCTCTTACATGCTGACACTCGCCAGCGCTTTTGATTTCCAGCTTCCGCGCTCGTAGAAAACGAAAGTGATCAATGCACCGATAATCCAGCAAATCAGTAAAGAGACATATATCATGTAATAATTACCGCTTTCCTGCCCAGTGGTCCGCGTCAGGAAAACAAGACCATATGTCAAAGGAAGATAGAGGCCCACAGAAGTCAGAACAGAGATCCACATTGGCGTAAGCGTGTCTCCGGCTCCACGCATAATGCCGGAGAGACACTGCGTAATGGTCATGACGATGTATCCGACCGCAAGAATGCGAATCAGGCTGTAGCTGAGATCGATCAATTCTTCCGTCTGGGTAAAAATGCCCATTAAGGGGCGTCCGAACAGAAGGATCAGCGCCATAAGTAATGCGGACACACCCATTGCAGTCATTGTCGCCTGCCGGGTCCCGTAGATTACGCGATTCAGCTTTCTGGCCCCGATATTCTGCCCGGAGAAGGTGGTCATTGCCGTGCCGAATGACAGAGCAGGGAGAATCACAAAGCCATCAATCCTCGAGACAATCGTACTCGCAGCGATAAACTGTTCGCCGTAGCTGTTCATAAGAGACTGTATGAGGATCGCTGACATCGATGTGATCGCCTGCGTCACACCGGAAGGCAGGCCAAGGGTAATCAGCGGCATGATGTCCTTGCGGTTTATCCGGAAATACTCCAGGCGGATATCCAGTGTGTCACGTAATCTGCAGATGTGGACGAGGCAGAGAACCGCGGAGATGAGCTGTGCCAGAACCGTCGCCCATGCGACACCGCTCACGCCCATGCCCAAATACGCCACAAACAGGAAGTCAAGTACAATATTGGAGCCTACCGCGACCAGGAGATAGATCAGAGCAGAGATGCTGTCTCCTAAACCCCGGAGCACACCGCTCAGGATGTTGTAAATGCCGCCGCCCAGAGCACCCAGAAAGAGAATCGAAAGGTATGACTGGCACCAGTTCAGGATGCTGTCCGGTGTATTGAGCAGCTTAAGCATGGGTCTTGCGAGCAGAGGACCGCTCACCATGAGCGCAAGCGAGGCAAGTATTGTCAGAATAATACTGCTGCATACGGCTCTTGAGAGGTCTTCGCGCCGTTTCGCGCCGTAATACTGTGATACGACGATACCGGCTCCTGCGCCAATTCCGATGAATAACACAATCATGATATTGAGCAGCGGACCGGCGCTTCCGACAGCAGCCAGCGCATTGTCACCGACATAGCGCCCGACGATAATACTGTCTACAGTATTGTACAGCTGCTGAGCAATATTGCCGACCAGCAGCGGCATTGTAAACCGCACAACCTGAGTGACAGGATTTCCTTGTGTCATATTAACGGATTGAAACAGACCCATGGCAGATTTCTCCTTTCATTATTTTTTTATATTCAGTGTATTTTTACGCAGGATTTATGGATAAATATGGATTTCATCTGTATTTCCTGCGTATCCTCCACCTGGGACGATCATCATACCACTGAATACAGCAAAAAAACAGGACATGTGTCCTGTTATGTGTTATATTTTTTAAAAATCTTTGCAGCGACTCATACGAAGGAAACGGTACGTCCCCGTTGCACGGGGCACGGAATATGTGAAAAGTGAGGATGCGCTTATGGAACGAATCCGAAAACAGGAAAAGCTAAGTGCTCTCCTGGAAAAGAGCGGTGTGGAAAAATACTTTGATACAACCGGGCTGAAATTTGAGGGCTTCTTTTATCGCAAGGGGGAGCTGCTGGAAGATCCGTCCAGCTCGGGACAGTATCTTAAAATGATCGTGAACGGCGATGTCAGTATCTACTTTATACGGGAAGACGGCAGTACCTACTCCTTAGGGTTCAGCAAGGGGCGCTTCCTTCTGGGTGATCTGCAGTTTTTTCTAAAAAATGATGAAGCACCCTGCTTCGTGGAAGCTCTGACAGACGTAGAATGCCTGGCTTTGTCACTGCCGCGCTATCGCAAGATTCTCCAGAGCGATCTTCGCTTTCTCAATCTGATCGGTACTGTCCTTGCAGAGAAGCTGCAGAATTTTACGATCAACACAGCAGAGAGCCAGACATTGGAAGAACGGGTAATAAACTACCTGAAATATTATTGTAAGGGGGGTGAACTGAGCGGATTGGAGCGCACCGCTTTCCGCCTGCATTGTTCCGGCAGGCAATTGCAGCGGGTACTGAACCGGTTGGAAGAACAGCAGATTGTGAAGAAATGCGGCAAGGGCAGATATCTCCTTCTGCCCTCTTCTGAATAATGCTCCGGGTATCAGGATGAAATGGATGAACCACCAAAAGTATAGGTGTGTTTTCCGCTTTGCTTTGACTTATACATCGCCTCGTCTGCCTTCTCAAACAGGTTTTCTGCACCGGCGACTTTTGTTCCGTGCACGATGCCGACGCTGATCGTTACAGGGGGCAGTCCGTCATCAGATTCTGACAGCTCTCTGTTGATCTCCCTGATCTTTGAAGTAATCAGATTCTGCTGGTTCTCCGAAGTATGAACCATGAAGACGACAAATTCGTCGCCGCCAATCCGGCAGACATAATCATCTGAACGGAAATTGCTCTTCAGGACCTTTACCAGCTTGATCAGCACCTTGTCCCCGGTTTCGTGTCCATAAGTGTCATTAATGTTCTTGAAGTTATCCAGATCGAACAGCATCATGTAAGTGCTGCTGAGATCGACGCTGGAGAGAAGAAGATCATATCCGGAACGGTTATAGGCACCGGTAAGCTCATCATGTGAGGCTTTGAAATTCAAACGGGCCAGGCTGCTTTTATACACCTCGTACATCTTATTATAGGTACGCGCCAGATAGCGGAATTCGTTTGCGCCGACCTCCGGAATCGGGCTGTCCTCTTTGATTTTGTCCACAGCATTCAGAACAGGATGGATGCCAAGGCGGGCCGTCAGCCATACCATGAAGAAGATACCGATGATCTGAATCGTAATGATCACACGGACAACCGTCATCTCATCGCGGAAGGCCCGGAGGGTCGAATCGTCTGTATCGTAAGCCATCCTCTCCAGCTCGTTCAGACTGGCCTCCATATTGCTCCGGATATTGTCTTTCTCTTTGTAATACTCATCACCATGAACGAGCTCGATGGCGCGGCGCTGTTTTTCATCCGGAGGAAGTGCCTGATCTTCATCAGAAAGCTCTATGGAACGGAGAAGCTCAGGATAGTCCGTATAGCCCTTAGCTTCAATCACAAGCCGCATTGCGTAGTATTCCAGATTCATTAACTCCAGGGAGCCTTGCATTGCTGACTGCAGGTTCTGCAGTGCGGCAGTATTGCCGCTGCCCACCGTCATTCTGTCAATCGCCTCTTCCCGGCGGTTCGTCTCAAAGGCCTCAGTAAAATACTCATTTAAAAAATGCATATCACCCATGACGGTGAAGCGCTGGACTTTCTCTGTCAGATAGTCGGAGGCATCCATCAGCTCACGGGCAGCTTTTCGCAGCTCAATCTGATCCTCTGAGGCTTCCGTCAGCCGGCGAAAACTGACAGAAAGATGGAAAGTGGAATAGAACATCAAACCGGACATGATGACTGCCCCAATTACAAGGAGAAGATGAGTTGTTCGAAGGGATATCCCCTCATCTCGTTTATGTCTCAACTGCATTTTCTAATCTATCCTATCACAATTCCGATGCCCTGATGCAAAAGAAGTAGCAGAAAATCAGCACCCATATTATTAAAAACAATCATTCACACTGCTTAATGCCGCTTTGGTAAATAGTATAGCAACTGTTCTAAACTGATACAACACTCAATTTCAGCAAGGATCACACGCCCTTATGCTTCTTACTCTTCCTGCAGGGACAATTCCACTTCTTCCATCGTCGGGATCGACGGAGCGGCTCCTTCTCTTGTAACAGCAATTGAGGAGGCCTTCGCCGCAGTTCTGAGCGCCGTCTGTATATCCGAACCGCCGGCAAGCATTTTTATAAAGAATCCGGAAAATGTATCACCTGCCGCAGTCGTATCTACTGCCTTTACTTTAAAGATATCCTGAAATACCTTCTCCTTTCCGTCATAATACCAGGCCCCTTCGGAACCAAGTGTTAACACAAATGCCGCATTTGGAAATGCATGATGAAGAGCATCCAGCGCATCCTTGGCCTCCGTATTTCCCGTAATCTGCGCAGCCTCGATCTCATTCACCAGGAAGAGGGAGACTTTGCCCAGATCACAAGTGCCCATATTTTCATTATATGGAGAGGGATTCAAAATGATCTTCATGCCCCGTTCATATGCCTGGTCTATAATGTAATCCAACATATTGATCTCATTCTGCAGCAACAGATAGTCACCCTCTCCGAAATGAGCGAGCACTTCATCCACAAACTCCGCAGTCTGCATGCAGTTCGTGCCCCCGTAAAGAATAATGCTGTTCTGGCCGTTTTGATCCACCTGGATGACGGTATGCCCGCCGCGGACATCCATCTGTTTGATAAAATCTGTGTGGACGCCCGCCGCGGAGCATGCCTCAAGCAGCATCTGTCCATCATTCCCTATGATACCGGCGTGCCAGACATCAAGCCCCGCTTTCGCGAGAGCTATGGACTGGTTCAGCCCCTTCCCTCCGCAGTATTCATGAAGCTCATAAGAGGCCATCGTCTCTCCGCCCACGATAATATGAGGGACGCTGTACGTATAATCAATATTCAGAGATCCATAATTTAGAACTTTCATTTTCCTGTCCTTCCCTCCACAATGCTATTCAAGCTGGAATCCGCAGATCTCGCAGTCACGAGTGCCGACCACCAGATAATTCTCATAGACTGCGGGAGAGGCCTCCAGCGTCGTTTCACCAAAGCTGTATGAATCCTTTGTCTGGCCAGTGACGCCGTCCAGCAGGAACATTGTTCCGTTTGAGCTGCAGTAAATGACATTGCCGCTGCCATCGCTGTTATAGACGCAGACCGGGGAAGACCAGGCATAAGCGGCCTCGTGCTCCCAGACAACTTCGCCTGTCTCTTTGTTGAGGCATGCACAGATTCCGCCGGAGTCATTTAAGGTCATGGACACAGTCACGTAGATGTAGTCTTCGAGAGCGTGCTTCCCTAAGGCGATCGTGGACTGGACTCCGCCGGAGATGCCCTCAAGAGTGAAGCATTCATAATCGTGCTGCCAGACGATCTCGCCATTTTCCGCATCAATCTTCCAGATGGGGATCGTGGCGGTGGAGTCGCTGCGCCACCCAAGATGGAAGGAGGTGCTGATGTAGAGGTAGAGATGACCGTCTTCGATAGAAAGGACAGGAGAGCCGTTGGAGTCATCCAGGATATCCTGCACCCACACAAATTTCAGAGCGTTGAGGTCAATGCACATCATGTGTCCGCCGTTGTCGCAGACGAAGCAGTAATTCTTATAAATGCAGGCGCTGTCCTCCATGCCGAGCCAATAGGATTCATCGCTGGTGCGCTTGCCCCAGTAATGCCATTTTGCAATCTTATCCGGATCTACACTCAGGGTGCCCTCAGATTCGTTGTAGTCCGTATTGAGATGCATCACATACAAAATTCCGTTCTCTCCGGGATAGATCAGGGTGTCGGAGGCGGCATCCACAAGGGCGGAGGAGTCGAAATAACTCAGGGTTCCGCGCAGGGAAAAATCATCCTCTGCTCCGAAGGAATACATGATCGAACAGTCGAGGAGATTGATGATGAAGGCGCGGGAGGTGCCGTTCTCACTGTTATAGCCGGCGCCGACGTAGAGTATGGGGTATCCCCGGGGATCCAGTGCACCGGCCCCTTTGAAGGTCCAGCCTACATACATCGGGTCCCGGGTGCGCTCTCCGGTCTTGAGATTCAGGAAATAGATATAGCCGTCCATAGAGGCGTAGATAATCTCTACCAAGTCGCTGTCCTGTTTCGCGGAGTCGTACATATTCATATGCTGCTTGACGGCTTCAGGCCAGCGGACCATCAGGGGCTGACCGGTCCATCCGTTTCCTGACCAGATGCGGTCATTGTACTCGAGGACTCCGGTCTGTGTGGACCAGAGCTTATTGATCGTATATTTGCTCATGTCAACAGTGCCGACGGTTGGATCGTCCCGGAAGGAATTGCCCCGGAAGGTGATGATGCCGTCTACGTTCTCGGCGTAATGGCTTCCCGTCTTGAAGTCGATGGAGTACCAGGGCTCGTAGAGGGATTTGTCTTCTAAAGTCTCTCCGTTGTATTGGATCTCACTGTAGTCCATGAGGACAGTGGGCTTGGTCTCTTCAGTGGAATAAGGGGAGAAGGCGATCTCTTCCTGGGTGTTGTCTAGCATGGCGGCAGCGGTTGGAGTCACTGCTGCAGGATCCGTATCCGGGGAGCCGCTCTTCGTGAGAAGGGAGGCCGGAGCGGATTCCGATGCGGAGCTTAAGCTGCTGACGGTGAGCTCCTTGGTGGCAGCTGTTTCTGTATTCCCTGCGGACTGACTGCTGCCGCTGTTTGTATTGCGGCGCACCAGGCTGCTGATGACGAGTACGAGGATGAGAAGCAGAGCAGCTCCTGCTCCTGCTGCAATGAGGCGGATGCGTTTCACCTGTTGTTCCCGCGCGCGCTTCTGGGCGAGGCGCCTTGCTTCCCGCTGCCTCTCCCTCTC
This sequence comes from uncultured Lachnospiraceae bacterium, assembly GCA_902803505.1. Classification (GTDB taxonomy): domain Bacteria; phylum Bacillota; class Clostridia; order Lachnospirales; family Lachnospiraceae; genus Chordicoccus. Next base: position 7,690 of record CADCQE010000122.1, read on the forward strand.
TCTCGCACTTTGCATCTCTTCTCTTTCTGACCGGGATCTCCGCTGAGCGGAGGGTCTGTACTCCTGACCTGTCTGACGGTGTGTATGCTGAGTCATGGCAGATATCCCCTTCCTTCTTATGTCTATTATCGACGCTCGAAAAGTCTTCGTCAAGGGAGTATAATGGACTGATGAAGCTCTTTTGATTCGCTGTACAGGAGGAAAACAAATTGTTTCAGTGCAGCAGACAGATTTTTTGAATATAGAGGAGCGGCGGACATGAGCAGGATATTGATCGTGGAAGATGAAGAATCCATTGCGGATCTGGAGAAGGATTATCTTGAGCTGAGCGGCTTTGAAGTGGATATTGAGACAAATGGGAGAGCGGGACTTAAGGCAGTCCAAATGAGAGAGTATGACCTCTTTATTCTCGATCTCATGCTGCCGGATGTAGATGGCTTTGAGATCTGCAGAGAGATCCGATCGACGAAGGACGTACCGATCCTGATGGTATCGGCGAAGAAGGATGATATTGACAAAATACGGGGACTGGGACTTGGCGCGGATGATTACATTACGAAGCCTTTTTCTCCCAGTGAGCTTGTCGCTAGAGTGAAGGCACATCTTGCCCGCTATGAGCGCCTGGTTGGCACAGGCGCATATAAAAATGACGTCATCCAGATCCGCGGCCTGAAGATTGACAAGACCGCCCGCCGCGTCTGGGTAAACGGCACGGAGACGCAGTTTACGACGAAGGAGTTCGACTTGCTCACATTTCTTGCAGAGCACCCCGACCGCGTGTTCAAGAAGGAAGAGCTCTTCCGTGAGATCTGGAATATGGAATCTATTGGAGATATTGCGACAGTGACAGTCCATATTAAGAAGATCCGGGAGAAGGTGGAGTTTGACACGAGCAAGCCGCAGTATATAGAGACGATCTGGGGAGTAGGGTACCGGTTTAAAGCGTAAAGGCCGCAGATCTGTCTGCTGTCCTGGTACCGGGTAAGGATTTATGAATTGGATCACAAGAGCGTTTCTTTTTACAGGCAAACAGCTCCCGTCAGGCGATCTGACAGGAGCTGCCTGGATTCTGAGGAGGAAATGAATCTGTTACTTCACGCGAATTTCTACGACACTGGCTGCAGGAAGAGACACTTTCAGTGCCCTGCCGTCTGTGCTCACGCCATGGAATGTCGTCTCCTTCACTTTCTCCGGTTCCTCAAAGGAATTGTAATCGTGACAATCCCCGGAAGCCACAATATTCGCTTCTACAAGTGTCTTTGCCGCATCGCCGGCAAAGAGGATCTCCAGATCCTTTGTGTCTTTGTCTGACAGGTTATTGAGTGTGATTGTGATCACACCGTCTTTCTCAGACACGGATTCCGTGATCTCCGGAACGGCAAACTCTCCTTCGCCGACAGTGCCGGTTCCGCACAGAGAGCTCTCGAGAAGCTCTGCGCCCTGGTGATGGCGGAACATATGCATCACGTGGTAGGTCGGAGTCTTCAGCATCTTTTCGCCGTCCGTCAGGACCACCGACTGCAGCACATTCACCATCTGGGCGATACAGGCCAGCTTCACGCGGTCACAGTGCTTGTTGAAAATGTTCAGCGTCACGCCGGCGACCAGCGCATCGCGAATGGTGTTCTGCTGATAGAGGAAGCC
>CADCQE010000123.1 GCA_902803505.1 uncultured Lachnospiraceae bacterium
ATCGGCAACGTCATCCGAACAAATGCCAGCATTTCCGGGGCGGACTGCGGCTGCCAGGCGGAGATCGGAAGCGCCTGTTCGATGGCGGCATCTGCAGTCGCGACGCTCTTCCGCCTCAATATCGACCAGATCGAATACGCCGCCGAGATCGCGATGGAACACAATCTGGGCCTCACCTGTGACCCCGTGAACGGCCTCGTCCAGATCCCCTGTATTGAGAGAAATGCGGTGGCGGCAATGCGCGCCCTGAGCTCCGTCAATCTCTCCCGCTTCCTGTACACGACCCGCAAGATCTCCTTCGACGAAGTCGTAGCCACGATGTACCGCACCGGCCTGGATCTCAACGAAAAATACAGGGAGACATCGCACGGCGGCCTGGCAGAGATCTACCGGATCTATTCACTGTGAGCATTCAATAAGGAGCCTGTTTATGGAAAGGAATGGAAAGGATCTGCAGATTTACCGCAGCAATCTTGTGACCTCGCCCGCGATGGGGGAGCTGAAATGCCTCGAGCACGCCTATGTGATCGTAAAAGGAGGCGTCATTTTGGAGGTCTGTCCGGTCCTCCCTGCGGAATATGCAGGTGCAGAGGTGACGGATTTCGGGGACGGGATCCTGATCCCTGCTTTCTCCGATCTCCACATCCATGCATCTCAGTTCACAGAGCGGGGAGTCGGAATGGACTGCCTGCTCTTCGACTGGCTGAATACGTATACATTCCCCCAGGAGTCCGGGTTTGCTTCCCTCCCGTATGCAGAGACGGTCTATCGGCAGGTGATCCGGGAGCTGCTCCGCCATGGGACGATGCACGCCAGTTTCTTTACCACGATCCATTATGAAGCCTGCGACCTCTTCTTCCGCCTTCTGAAGGAGAGCGGCATGTATGCTTTCACGGGCAAAGTCAACATGGATAGGAATTCCCCGGACTTCCTGATTGAGGATACGGCAAAGTCCATCCGGGAGACAGACCGCTTCATCGCGGAGCACTTAGGAGATTCCCACGTGAAGCCCATTCTCACACCGAGATTCGCCCCGACCTGCAGTGAGGAGCTGCTGAAGGGCCTGGCAGAGATCGGGAAGCGGAGAAAGGTCGGGCTGCAGACACATCTGGTGGAATCCATCGCGGAAGCCTCATGGACGAAGGAACTCTTCCCCGGCTATGCGACTGACGGGGATATCTATGAGCGGCTCGGTTTCCTGGACAACGGCCCTGTAATCTTCGCCCACGTCATCTTTCCTGAGGAGCGGGATCTGGAAATCCTTAAGAAGCACGGGTGCATGTCTGTGCATTGCCCGGATTCCACGGCCAATATCACTGCCGGAATCATGCCGCTCAGTGATCTTGCGGGAGAAGGCATCGGCATCTCCCTCGGATCCGACATCGGCGGCGGGCACGGGACCGGGATCTACCGGCAGGTAGCGAGGGCCGTCCAGCTCTCCAAGCTGAAGGAATTCTATGAGAGCGGATACAAGAGGATTACCTTCGCGGACGCATTCCATCTGGCGACGGCAGCCGGGGGAAGCGTCTTCGGAAATGTGGGCCAGCTCAGGGAAGGCTACCAGTTTAATGCCCTGCTGATCGACGGCCTGGAGGATGACGGTGGAAATCACACCATTTTGGAGCTTCTTGAGCGCTTCTGCTATATCGGCGATGACCGGAACATTGTGAGGCGTTATCTCGATGGGAAATTGCTGCAGCGGGTCACCGAGAACCCTCCCTCTGACCCACTTTCATAGAAGTGCTCGCATGCCTGGCGGGATCGTGATATAGTAATAAATGGTAATCATTGGCAGGGCAGCCGGGATGTGTGCGACTGCTGTCCCGGATGCTGGAGAGTGGAGATTATGACAGCGATCATCGATTATGATGCAGGAAATACGAAGAGCGTTGAAAAAGCCTTTTTGAAGCTCGGGGCGAAGCCCGAGATCACCTCTGATCCGCAGGCGATCCTGTCTGCGGATCGCGTTGTGCTTCCCGGCGTGGGCAACTTCGGGGATGCCATGCGCTCTCTTAAGGAAAGGGAGCTGGACAAGGTCATCCGGGAAGTGGTTCAGAAGGAGATCCCTTTCCTGGGGATCTGTGTAGGAATGCAGCTGCTCTTCGAGGGCAGCGAGGAGAGCGAAGGGGTAGAAGGACTGGGACTTTTGAAAGGGCGCTGCAGGCGTTTTCAGGAGAAGGAGGGCTTCAAGATCCCCCAGATCGGCTGGAACTCCATTCATCTCCTCAACGGAGGCGAGCTCTTCGACGGGATCCCCGGAGGCTCCTTCGTCTACTTCGTCCATTCGTATTACTGTGAAGCGCAGAATGTAAATGCGGTGCGGGCCGTGGCGGAGTACTCGAATGTGTTTCACGCGGCAGTCCAGAAGGGCAAGATGTATGCCACCCAGTTCCATCCCGAGAAGTCGGGGGACCTGGGCCTCCGCATTTTAAAGAATTTCATCAGGGTCTCCTGAGGAAAGCTTACACTTATGCGAGAAAGGAGAGCGGACGGTTGCTGACGAAGCGGATTATTCCCTGCCTCGATGTCAATGGAGGAAGGGTCGTAAAGGGAGTCAATTTTGTGAACCTCATCGATGCGGGCGACCCGGTGGAGGTCGCGAAGGCCTACAACGAGGAGGGCGCGGATGAGCTGGTCTTTCTGGATATCACTGCATCCTCGGACCAGAGGAGGACGGTCACTCAGATGGTGCGCCGGGTCGCCGAACAGGTCTTCATTCCTTTCACGGTGGGCGGCGGCATCCGCACAGTGGACGACATGCGCGCGATTCTTCGCGAGGGGGCGGACAAGATCTCCATCAACACGGCAGCGGTCCTGAGCCCGGAGCTCATCCGGGAAGGAGCACTCAAATTCGGCAGCCAGTGCGTTGTCGTCGCCATCGATGCAAAGCGCCGGCCGGAGGGAGAGGGCTGGACCGTCTACATCAAGGGCGGCAGGCAGGATACCGGCATGGATGCTGTCGAGTGGGCCAGGCGGGCTGTGGAGCTGGGATCGGGGGAGATCCTGCTGACCTCCATGGACTGCGACGGCACGAAGGCCGGCTATGACCTGGAGCTCACGAGGGCTGTCTCGGACGCCGTGGGCGTGCCCGTGATCGCATCCGGGGGCGCCGGAAGTCTTGAGCATTTTTACACGGCTCTCACTAAGGGCGGCGCGGACGCGGCTCTTGCGGCTTCGCTGTTCCACTACAAGGAGCTCACAATCTCCGAAGTGAAGGAATACCTCGAGGAGCGCGGCGTGCCTGTGAGGTGGCAGAACCGGTAGAGAGGAAGCATTATTTAGAGAAATCAAAGGCGCTTTTATGCGCATTCCTAAGGAGAGAACAAGATGGCGATCACTGGCGCATGGGCTGAGGCACTGAAGGGGGAATTCCGGAAGCCGTACTACGCGGATTTGTACAGGACGGTCCTGAAGGAATATCAGACGAGGGTGATCTATCCCCCGAGCGCAGACATTTTCAATGCATTTGAATATACGCCGCTGGAGAAAGTGAAAGTCGTAATTCTCGGACAGGATCCCTATCACGAAGCGGGACAGGCGAATGGCCTGTGCTTCTCCGTCCACGAGGGGATTCAGATTCCGCCCTCACTTGTGAACATTTATAAAGAAATGCACGACGATCTGGGGTGCGGGATTCCCTCATCCGGGGATCTCACCAGCTGGGCCCGCCAGGGCGTGATGCTGCTCAATACGGTTCTTACCGTGAGAGCCCACCAGGCCAACTCCCACAAGGGAATCGGCTGGGAGACCTTTACGGATGCGGCGATCAAGGTGCTGGCGGAGGAAGACCGGCCTCTGGTGTTCATCCTGTGGGGCGGGCAGGCGAGAAGGAAGAAGGCGATGATCACGAATCCGAAGCATTATGTGATTGAGTCTGCGCACCCGTCTCCGCTGTCGGCATATAATGGCTTCTTTGGGAGCAGGCCGTTCTCGCGCTGCAATCAGTATCTTGCGTCCTGTGGAATCGAGCCGGTCGACTGGCAGATCCGGTAAGCATTTTTTGATGAATTGTTACTATTCACGGCCAATCTGCAATCAGAACCTGGCTCATCATGCTTGCACGAATGAGACAGGTTCTGATTGCAGATAAGGCCTGTAGCGGGAGGGGCCGTGAATAGTAACGATGAATTTATTTTGAAGGGAAGACTGTAGAAATGTCAGATACAAAGAGAATCGTTGTCAAACAGGCCGCCTTTCTCATGGCAGCCCAGATGATCTCCAGCGTGATCGGACTTCTGTATCGGAGCCCGCTGCACGCATTGATGGGAGACCTCGGAGACGGCTACTATCAGTTCGCCTATGAGTGGTATACGATTATTCTGCTGATCGCGTCGTACAGCATTCCCAGTGCAGTGTCGAAGGTCATGGCGGAGCGCCTCGCCAGGCGGGAATACAAGAATGCCCAGCGCGTCTTTAAAGCGGCCCTGATCTATGTCCTCATCGTGGGCGGCGCAGGAGCTCTGCTGGCTTTTATTGGCGCACCCTTCATTCTTGCCAAACAGCCGAACGCGGTTCTGGCGCTGAGGGTGCTCGCGCCAACCATTTTG
>CADCQE010000124.1 GCA_902803505.1 uncultured Lachnospiraceae bacterium
GATCGCTGTGCAATACCTCCGGAAAGCTGTCAAGGCAGAGATAACAGTTTCTGCCCAGCAATTCGGATATCACAGCAGCGACCCGGATCCGGACAAAACCGTTGGTCAGTCCTGTGCTGCTCAATTCCACCCAGTCGCCTTCGGAAATATGGAGATTTTCAGCGGTACGTTTGTTAAGAATAAGCGAATTATCCGGAGGATCATAGATCTTACCTCCATTATCCCGGATATGATAGAGTCCTGAATTCGACGGCAGTCCGTACAGCACCGTATAATCCGTCAGATTGTCATGCCGCAGCGCCACGGCTGTCTGACATATGGCTTCTGTCGGGCAGCTGAAATGCTCCGCCGCATCCCTGGCCTGTCCCGGTGTCACAAAACGGTCCAGTGTCAGCTGGAGATCATATACCTGGATCTCTTCAAACTGTGAATGCAGTACCTCCTCGAACTGCGGCATAAAACTGAGCATGGAAGAAGTCATGGAAAAGGCAAATACCACCGCCAGGATGATGAGAAATCCACGAAAAGGATTGCGCCCCATAGACCGGAGACCAATACGGGTCTGCATACGAAGGTGCCGTCCCAGACAGTCCGGTATATGGATGTTCCGGCCGGTTTTCGGCTCTTCCTGTCGCATGGCCGTGGCCGGCGTGATCTCCAGGACCTCCCGGACACCCAGAAACACAGCCAATATGGCGGTCCCGAGCGAGATTGCCAGCGCCTGCAGGCGTGACACGATAAAGTCATGATAAACAGGATCCGGTAAAGTAAAGAAATCCACGTACATATTGAACATTATCCGGCCGAAAATGCCCGATGCAGCGCATCCGAGTGCCGCGCCCGCTATACCGATGATGCCTCCTTCGACCAGATAAGCTCCGAGAAGCTCATGGTCTGTCATTCCGAAGGCCTTCATCGTACCGATCAGAGTCCGGTCCCTGTCGATCATTTTCTTTAATACGACATAAAGCATAAAAACGGAGATCGCCATAAAGATGACAGGAAGGATCGTTCCGGTAGAGACCAGTTCGACCATCTCCCCTGCCACCATGTCTGCGGACGCCTGATCGTTCCGCTCGCAGATCGAGGAAAGGCCGTAGGGCGTCAGTCGTTCTCTCAGCTGATGGCGTACATCGTCATAGTCATATCCTTCTTCCAGAAGAAAACCGAGTTCATTGAGGCAGTCGTTCTTTCCGAGGAGGCGTTCCATCCTTTTTTCGCTGATAACTGCAATATCATAGACCTCTCCGTCCGGCACCATAGCGCCCCCATGCGGGATGGAATAGATATAATCCGGTGCGCTGCAGATGCCACGGCAGAAAAAGCGCATTGCACTCCCATCCTGCAGAAGGGAAAGTTCTGTTCCTGCGGGGTAATGATAAGATCCTGTCATTCTGTTCCCGAGGAAAATATCATCATCAGCAACATTGCCTGCTTCAAGATCCACTCCATAGAGATCCGTCAGCGTGATCCGGTTGATCTTGTCATCGGGATCAAACGACATCAGGTGCACTGTAACGATCGTCTCCTGCCCCTCTCCGAGGATCCGGAGATCCCTGGACATATGCCCTCCGGCAGCCCGTATTCCCGGAATATCAGTCAAACGCTGCAGCTCTGCGGAAGAGATTCCTTCGACTTCTGCAAAGACATCCGCCATGCCGCTTTCTTTATAGTAAGCACTGATCTGATCATCAAGATTGTGCAGCGTGTCGATCATGGATACGAACACAAAAATACCGATACCTATGATCAGTACTGCACCGATGACCGCCCCTTTGTTACGCATCGCTAACCGCAATACATTTTTCCGGAAACTTTTCATACTATGCTCAGCGATATTCCCTTACCACATGATCTCGTCCGGTTTCTTCGGATCAGGATTGATTTCGATCTTTTCCAGACGTCCGTCTTTAAAGTAAAATACCCGGTCCGCGATTCTTGCGATATCACGGTTATGTGTGATCAGGACTACTGTTTTTTCGTAAGATCTGCAAAAATTTTCCAGTAATTTCAAGACCTGTACGCCGGTCATGGAATCCAGCGCTCCTGTCGGCTCATCGCAAAGCAGCAGATCGGGATTTTTACAGAGTGCCCGTGCGATGGCGATGCGCTGTTGTTCGCCGCCGGAAAGACGATTTGGGAAATGGTCCCGCCTGTCCGCTAGCCCGACTTCTTCAAGCAGTTTTTCAGGATCCAGCGGATGGTTCGAAAGTTCGGCAGAAAGCGCGATATTTTCCA
>CADCQE010000125.1 GCA_902803505.1 uncultured Lachnospiraceae bacterium
ATTTCGTTAACGACTATAAATCTCACGAATCTCCTGCGTATACTCCTGCCCCTCACCGTATACGACGAGCGACGGTCCCACCTTCAGCGAAGGCCGCCCTCCGCGCACCCCCTCCACCAGCACCATCGTCGGCGCCTCAGAAGCCCTGGGGCACACAAGCCGCATGCGCTTAGGCTCCAGAGCGTACTCCTTCATCAGCATGAACAGCTCAGGCAGGCGCTCAGGCCGGTGAATGACCGCGAAGCGCCCGCTCATCTTCAGCAGACGTCCCGCGGCCCGCACGACGTCCTCCAGGGAGCAGAGCAGCTCCGTTCTGGCGACGGCTCTCTCATGCTGTTCACTCAGAAGGCCGCTGCCTTCCGGAAGATACGGGGGATTGCAGGTGATTAAGGAAAAAGAAGCCGGGGCAAAGAGTGACCCGGCTTCTTTTATATCTCCTTTTACGATCTCGATCCTATCCGCAAGGCCGTTCTCCGCCACAGAGCGCCGCGCCAGATGTACCGGGCGCTCCTGGATCTCCAGCCCCGTGATGTGAATCTGGGAGAGAAGCTTCCGCTTCTCCGCCTCTGCGCTGAGAATCAGAGGAATCGGTGCAAATCCCGTTCCGAGGTCCAGCACACGGTCCCCGCGCCGCAGCACAGGATAATGGGCCAGCAGCACTGCATCAATTCCAAAGCAGAACAGCTCTGTATCCTGCCAGATATACAGCCCGTTCATCAGGTCATCACGGCGAAGACTCATCGGACGGCTCCTTTGCTCCCTCTGGTTTCGGTCCTTTGTGGCGGGGTCTTCTCCTGCGGCGCCTCTTCTTCTCGCCTTCGCTGCCTTCCTTCAGGACAGCATCCGTCCCGCCTTCTTCTCTGTCGGCGCGCTCTTCCTTATCCTTGCGCTCCGGCTTCTCCCGGCGGTCGTCCTTGCCGCCGTGCTCCGCTCTCTCCCTGTGCTCGGCTTTCTCACCCTTGCCGCTGCGCTCGGCTCTGCCGCCGCGTTCCTGCCTGCCGCTGTGCTCGGCTTTCTCGCCGCGTTCCGCCTTTTCACTGCGCTCCGGCTTCTCACTGCGCTCTGCTTTCCCACCGTGTTCTGCTTTCCCACTGTGTTCCGCCTTCTCACCGCGCTCTGCTTTGCCGCCGCGCTCAGCCTTTTCGCCGCGCTCCGCTTTCCCGCTGTGCTCGGGCTTCTCGCCGCGCTCCGCCTTTTCCTTGCGCTCGGCCTTCTCGCCCTTGCCTTTACCTTGCTGCTCCTTCTTCGGCCGCTTCGACTTCGGAATGAAGGTGATATCCTTCACATCGAACTCCTGCATTTCCTTCTCATCATTCCCGAGGTCGACGATCACTTTCACCCTCTGCCGCAGCACGTTGACAGAGATGACATCGCCCTGCAGCCCGTCCGGAGTCGTGACGAGATCACCCTTGCCGGGCATGCTCTTGTTGAGGTAGGCATAGGTGTCCGCTTCATTCTTCAGGCAGCACATCAATCTCCCGCAGGTCCCGGAGATCTTCGTGGGATTGAGAGAGAGATTCTGGTCCTTCGCCATCTTAATCGAAACAGGTGCAAATTCCGTAAGCCATGTGTGGCAGCACAGGGGCCTCCCGCAGCTGCCCAGCCCCCCGAGCAGCTTGGTCTCATCGCGCACGCCAATCTGCCGGAGCTCGATTCTGGTTCTGAAGATGCCGGCGAGATCCTTGACCAGCTCACGAAAGTCAATGCGCCCATCTGCCGTGAAGTAAAAGAGTACCTTGCTGTTGTCGAATGTGTACTCCGCTTCAATCAGCTTCATATCCAGTCCGCGCTCTGCAATCCGCTGCTTGCAGACTCTGTAAGCCTCCCGCTCCCGCTCCCGGTTCGTCCTCTCGCGCTCATCGTCCTCGGGCGTCGCCATGCGAAGCACCTTCTGGAGCGGCTCGGGCACCTTTTCCTCGGGAAGTTCCGTGGGAGCGATCACTACGGTTCCGTATTCAATCCCCCTGGCCGTCTCCACAATGACGTGGTCGTGGTAATGGATAGTGTAATCAGCGGGATCAAAATAATAGACCTTGCTGACATTTCGAAATCTGACACCAATAATTCTAGGCATTACAATTCTCCTTGATGCATTCCAGTAAGAGCTCGAGGGCAAGCTCAAAATTCACATTCGCCCGGAGACGCAACCGGCAGCGGTCAATCGCCGTCAGGATCTCCTGGAGCTCCTCATAAGACGCGGCCTTTGCCTGGTCCTGGATCAGAATGATTTCATTGGAGAAAATCAGCTGATCGATCTCCTTGGTCGCTTTATAGAGCAGCACGTCCCGGTACCACATGAGAAGCAGGTCCAGTACCTCATCCACTTTCGCGCGGTCCTCCTTGATCAGCCGGACTGCCTCCGCTATGGATGCCGTATCCAGGCAGTGGAGGGTCCGCACGAGGCCCAGCGTCTTATTCTTCCTCTCCGCAAAAGTCTCATCCGTGGCTGCATAGACCGCTCTTCCGAGATTGCCCTGAGCGAACGAGCTCAGCATCTTCGCTTCATAATCCGGCAAATGCATCTCGCCCGTGAGGTACTCCATAATATCCCGGTCCGGAAGCGGATGCAGGTTCAGTTCCACACAGCGGGAGCGGATCGTGGGCAGCAGGGATTCCGGCGAGCTGCTCAGCAGCAGGATCAGTGCATATTCCGGGGGTTCCTCTATTGTCTTCAGCAGCGCATTCTGCGCCTGCTCATTCATCTTCTCGGCCTCAGGGATGAGATAAATCTTTCTGGACGCGCTGTAAGGGCGGATCTCCACCGTCCCAACCACCTGCTGCCGGATCTCTCCCACGGAGATGACATTTGGCTTCTCATGGATCACCCGGATAAGATCCGGGTGGTTATCGCTTATCGCCTTCTTACAGGAGCTGCACGAAAGGCAGGCATCGAATTGCTCTGGCGTCTTCGCCCTGACGGCGGCCTGCTCACAGAGGAGCGCCTCCGCGAAGGCTTCCGCTACCATCGTCTTCCCGCACCCCGGCTCTCCGCTTATGAGATAGGCATGGCTTACACGGCCGCTTGCTGCGGCCGTCTGAAGATGACGGATGACGTCCTTATGTCCTATAATACTGCGAAATCCTCTTGCGATCAAAAGCGGCTCCTAATGACTAGATTTGAACCGTGCTGCAACGGCATAGAAAGATATCATAGCACATCTTTCTTTCTCACCCAATATAAATTATACTACCAGAAAGAAAAACTTGCCATAGAAACACTGCTGCGTCAGTGAGCAGGTTCTGATGCGGCATCAGGCCTCTCCCGCTGACCCGCTTTTTTCTGTTCTACTTGTTCACCTTAGGAATTGCCGAAGGCAATTGCTGAGATTCGCTGCGTATAGAGAAAACGAAAGGTTCTGCAGGGCAGATCATTTCGTTAACAACATTGCGCACCCTGGAGGAGCTGAGGTTCTTGCCAATGACAAAGCGATTAGAAGACGCGCTGGCCGACTATGCCGTCTCCCGCGCCTACCCTTTCCACATGCCGGGCCACAAACGCCGGCCTGCAAGCTGCCAGCCTGCAATCGCCGCCGCCATGTCCATGGACATCACGGAGATCGACGGCTTTGACAACTTACACGCACCGCAGGGATTGCTGAAAAATGAGATGGAATTTGCCTCACGTCTCTTCGGATCGCAGGAAACCTTCTTCTCGGTAAACGGTTCCACCGGAGCCATCCTGGCCGCCATATCCGCTGCCGCTCCCTTTGGATCCAAGATCCTGATCGAGCGCCGCTGCCACATCAGCGTATATCACGCGGCATATCTGAGAGACTTAAAGCTGCAGTATATTGACGAGCGTCTAAGGGAACAGATCGAACTTCCCTCCGCCCGGGACAGACTGGGCGCAGCCGGCAGGACAGACCTTGCGGCCGTAGTGATCACTTCCCCCTCCTATGAAGGCTTTGTCAAGAAGGTCTCTGCCTGGGCGGACTATGCCCACTCCATCGGTGCGGTGCTGATTGTGGACGAGGCCCACGGTGCGCATTTTTCCATGCACCCGTACTTCCCCCCTTCCGCAATCCGCTGCGGAGCGGATCTCGTCGTGCAGAGCCTCCATAAGACACTGCCCGCTCTCACCCAGACCGCGCTCCTCCACAGGGTTACCGACAGAGTGGGCGGTCATGAGCTCCGGCGCTTCCTGACTGTTTATGAGACCTCCAGCCCGTCCTACCTGCTGATGGCTTCGATCACCGGCTGCCTGCACGAGATGGCCGAGAAGGGGCAGGACTATTTTTCCGCCTACGCAAACCGCCTGCAGGCACTCAGAAAGAACCTCGCGGAGTCACTGCAGTGCCTCCGCCTCGAAGGAAACGGGCCGGAATACGATCCCGGAAAGATCCTGATTACAGCGCCCGCTCCCTGCACCGGGGCAGATCTCTACCGGATCTTGCGGGAGACATACCAGCTCCAGCCGGAGATGCACGGAGAAGACTATGTGCTTCTCATGACCTCCGTTGCCGATACGGAAGAAGGCTTTGCCCGCCTCACAAAGGCTCTGTCAGAAATCGATGCGGAGCTTCAGCAAGCGGGCAGGCAAGCGGAGATCCCCTCAGAAGCAGCCCCGGTTGGAAGCGCAGGCAGATCGCCCGGGTATAGAGAACAGCCTGGAGCAAGCCGCTGTCCCTTCGGCAGCGATTTCATCCCGCCTGCGGCCATGAGGCTGTCCATTGCCGCAGATGCGCCCAGAGAGCTGCTCCCCCTG